>JAKSUM010000017.1 GCA_024409025.1 bacterium
GGATCTTATAATTCCGATTCTTGGTCTGAAGCTTCCGATATTCTTGCCGTACTGAAAATTCATCTTATTGCTCTTGCCTATATCATCCACTCCAATCTTAAACATGTTCTCGCCTCTCGGGAGCAGATAAAGATTTGCATTTCCATGGGAAAAGCCCTGCGGAGTATCCCAGAACATATCAGCATCAAGCTGCATAAGCCTGCTATAGGCGACATCGCCATTAGAATCACTGTCCTTGTCCTTATCTCCGACAAATCTCCTGACTCTCTTTATAAGCCTGTTGGCTCCTTCCATCGTCTCTCTGGTCTGCTTCAATGTCGCCTTAAGATCATCCTTTACCTGAGGATCATCGGTGATCTCCCTTACATCCTTCATAATGCCGCTGAGATCTTTTGAGGCATTCTCAAGATTTTCCAAAGTGCCAAGAATACTGGGGCCAAATTTTTCATCATCAACTATTGCCTGCAGCCTTTTCAATACGTCATTGAGCGACTGGGATGATTCTTCAATATTTTTAACAATCCCCTTTATTGCAGGACCGCTCTCAGATGTTATATTGCTTATGTCAGCAGTGATATTTTCGACATTGCTTCCGACCTTTGTTATCACTCCGTCAAGATGCGAGATTAAAACATCAGCATGATCTATAACTTTATTCACGCCTCCAACGACTCTGTTCATGCTGCTTTCAGCACTGCTCATAAGTGAGTCAAGCTCTGCTGTGGCCTTTTTCATGCCGGCAACAGACGCCTTAAGATCTTCCTGAACCTGCTTGTCACCGATAAACGAGTCAAAGCTCTTTATAGCCCTGTCAAGATTTACAAGAGTCTCGTCAGCCGCCGCCATAATGTCATCCATGGACACAGGAGACTTTCCCCTTGCAGAAGGCTCTTCCCAAGGGGACTTGGAATCAAGCCTGCAGGACTGGAGGACAGGCCCGTCAACTGGCGTAATCTCCATCCATTTATCTCCCATAAGATTGGACGATATAGAGAAAACAGAATTAACTGTAAGAACCTCAGGGGCATTGATACGTATGGAAACCCTTACCTTATCGCGAAACCCCTCAGGCTCATCATGCGGAATAACATAAAGGCCTGTAACCTTTCCAATCTTTACGCCTGCCTTAAGCACAGACGCCCCGTTCTGCAATCCGGAAACCTTATCAAAAATAACATAATAAGGAACTCCTGTATCAGGCTTTTTAAATACTCCCATAAATCCTAAAACAAAAACAAGAACTACAGCGGCGACGATTACCGTCACTCCGACTTTAAAAGCAGAACCTGCCATAAAAACTCCTTTACATCTTAACCGGACCGTCTGACGAGCCGTCAATAAACTGCCTTACGACAGGATCGGTAGAATTTTTAAAATCATCAACACTTCCGACAAGAAGAAACTTGCCTTTATAGAGAAGTATTATCTTGTCGGCAATAGCATAAGCGCTTTTGAGATCATGAGTCACAACGATTGAAGTCATATTAAATCTCTTCTTAAGACTATTAACCAAATCATTTATAACGCTGGACATTATAGGATCAAGACCGCTGGTGGGCTCGTCATAAAGAATCATTTCAGGATTAGTGACAATAGCCCTGGCTATGCTTGCCCTTTTCTGCATTCCTCCGGAGAGCTCCGAAGGATACTGATTCTCAGTTCCGCTAAGTCCGACTATGGCCAAGGCATTCCTGACCCTTTCCTTTACCTCAGACTCAGGGGTCTTTGTATTTTCTCTTAAACCAAAAGCGACATTATCCATTATAGTAAGAGAATCAAATAGGGCTGGGGACTGAAAAACCATCCCTATTCTTCTCCTAAGATTATCAAGATCATGTCCGCGCAAATTAGCGACATTCTCTCCATTTATAAGAATCTTTCCCGATGTAGGGGAAAGAAGGCCTATTATACATCTTATAAGCGTGCTCTTGCCAGCTCCGGAAAGCCCCATAAGAGCAAGAGTCTCGCCCTTTTTAAGCGACACATTGACATGATCCAAAATCACTCTGTCGCCTCTTTTAAGGAGAAGCTCCTCTACCCTTAAAAAATCGGAATCATCCTTTTTTTTATCCAATATCTCCTCCAAAATAATTAAAAAGACAGAGGCCTTTAAGAGCTTGATGCCGGCATATAACGAAACTACATTTGCCATATTCTAAAATCAGCCGGCTAAAAGGCTGCATTCGCAGGACACTGCCCAATAACAAAAATCAGATTGCAAGTATTATTGATGAAAGAATATAATTAGTCACAAAAACAACTATTATCGAATAAACAACAGATCCTGTTGTAGATATTCCAACGCCAGCAGCTCCACCCTTTGTCGTCATTCCCTGATAGCATCCAATCATAACGACTTCAGCGGCAAAGAATAATGATTTAATAAGGCCTCCCCAAAAATCTTTCATAGAGAGCATTTCCCTTATGCTGTCAGTATATATTGTCAAATCAATGCCGGCAGCCATATTGGCAATAGCTCCACCTCCCAACACGCCTGCACAGTCAGCAAAGAGAGTCAGAACAGGGAAGAGAATAAAGCAAGCCAAAAATCTGGGTACAACAAGATACTTTACAGGGCTGACAGCCATAACCTCAAGAGCGTCAAGCTGTTCAGTAACTTTCATGGATCCTAACTCGGCAGTGATTGCAGATCCGGCCCTTCCGGCAACAACAACCGCAGTAAGCATGGGAGCAAGCTCCCTGCACATGGCGATTGCGACTCCGCCGCCGACAAATTTGGCAAGACCGTATCTTACGGCAAGCTCCGCAAGCTGAAGAGACACAACCGCTCCAGCAAAAAAAGTGGTTACAAATACAATAAAAATGGAATCCACGCCAAGAAGAGCCATCTGCTGAACGGTCAGCTTAACCCTTATATCAAGCCTGAAAATCCACATTAAAGTATTAAATAAAAGAATACATAATCCGCCTATATATTCAAAAAAAGTTATTGTTTTTTTACCGACGGACTCAAAAAAATCAATTAAAAATTTCGGCATATCATTCTTACGCCCTCAATCAGACCAAAGGCCCGAGAATTTATTGATATCCATATAAAATGCCATATTAAAATTTAAAGCAAATGGCACTTAAGCATCCCTTGATAAAGAGGAGCCTTTATTAAAGGCTCCTCGCAGATTTTAGTAAGTATTGGAATTTACACCTGTAGGCCTGCTGGGCTCTTCTATAGGAAGTATAACAGGATTTATGACATCCATAGCTTCCTCAACAGCCTTTTTAACATCTTTCTTGTTTGAAAGAGCTGCCTTTATTGCACTGCCATAGTTCTTTGAAAGAATCTCCTGCTTGCTCATTCCGACAACATATCCCTTGCCCATAAGAGTAAGGAACATTCTAAGTCCGGGATACTTTTCAAGCCTCTGGAAATAGTCAGGAGAAAGAGTTACCTGCTTATTTGCGGGAAGAACAGGAGAATTAAGAGCAAGCTTCTGAAGCTGGGGGAATTCCGCAAGGTAATATATGAAGAACCATGTCTCCTCAGGATTTGCTCCAGCCTTGTCCATTATAGCAAGATTTGTCAGGCAGATATTAGGCTCCTTATTTTTGCCTGTCCATCTTACGACCTTCAGATTTCTTCCGTTTCCGGAAGCGTTTATAAGATCCTCAGGAGTTCCAAAGAACATGGCCGCATTTTTTATGTGCTCGTGAGAAGCGACATTGTGCGTATAAAGCATATCCTTAAGGAAAAACACATCCTTTTCCGCAGACTTGCCGTCAAGACCTTTTTCACAAACTGTTTTGCCTTCGGTATCAGCCTGAGATACAAAATTATTGAAGTATATGGACATATATCTTGCCGAGGCGTTAATCGGGACATAGAATCCATGCTTTCCGGCAGCCTTGTCAGTAAGCTTTGAGGCATATTTAAAAAGCTGGGCCCTGTTTGCAGGCGGAGTCTTTATGCCATGGGCGGCAAATGCGTCAGCATCATATACAAGCGCATAATTATATGCAAAATAAGGAAGCGAGTAAAGCTTGTCTGCATATACGGATCCCTTCCAAAGAGGAGCATATGTGTCCATTTTAAGAGCTATCTTAACGGATTTAAGGATATAATCCTCAACGGGAAGCAGCTTTGAAGCACCAATAAGATCACCCTGCCATCCGGCATCTATAGCCGCAAGATCAGGAAGGGAATTCTTATCAGAAGACATCAACGCATTGTAAAGCTCCTCCTGAGAGGCGAATCTCTTAGTTTCAATATTAATGCTTGGATTTTTTTCATGATACTTTGCAGAAAGATCCTGAACTATTTTATTCTGATCTTCGGTCATCGCATTCCAAAAAACGATGTTTCCTGCAAAAAGCTGCTGCGGCATAAGAAAAAGAATCGCCGCGGCAAGAAGAAACAGTATTTTCTTCATTTACAACCTCCTAAATTATCTTTCTGATTTTCCCTTAAGTCTCAGAGAAACGGTAAAATCGCTTGCAGTCACCTTGGCAACAATCCTGTAAACGCCAGGAGAGACCTTTTTCCCATCCTGATATTCTTGCGGCCATACACCATTGAACGACTTTGACTCGTTTGGCATCAAAACCGTCTTATGCGGCTTCGGCACTGCCTTATCATAGAGGAAAGATTGCCATATAAGAGTTGGGGTCTTAAAAAAGAACCAGTCATCCTCTCTGTAGACAAGAAAATTAACCTCTTTAGAATAAGGAAAATCAATATCTACAGGCTTATCCGACTTATTTTTAACCTTAAGGACAAGACTGACGGGCTCACCATAATAATGCTTCTCCCCTCCCATTTCAAGAGAGAAAGAAAGGCAGCTGAACTCAGTGTCACTCCTGTCAGTAAACGGATCCGCTCTCTCTGTAAAAAATCTTATCAGAAAAATCGAAATGATGGCTACAAAAACAAAAAAGATTACAAATACCTTTGCAGCAAACAAAGGGCTCTTTTCTTTTTTTTTCTCAAATTTTCTTATAGCCATAAATAAAATTCTCCAAAAAAAAATATCGCCTTATAAAATAAAATAAAAGATATTTCAAACTATTCAACGAAATTAAATTATATCCTTTACATAAGACACTTAAAAGGAGGAGCAAAAATGTCGAGAAACATAATAATCAATGCCATTTATATGGCATTTTCATTAATAATAATCCTTTCAGCTCCGTCATATGCTCAAGACGCATTTAACCAGCCAATGGTAGTAAATGTTGACGGAAAAAAAATTTTCATTAATCAGGGCTTTTACCAGAACGTGGGAAATGAAAGCGTCTTCACCATAAAGCATGGCAACAAGGAACTTGGGAAAGCAAAAGTCACAGAGCTTTATGAACACTATTGCGTATGCGAGCCAGAGGGCTCCCTTAATGCGTCTTCAGTCAAAAAAGGCGATTCCGCATCCGTTTCAGAAAAAGGCAAAAGACAACAGTCATCAGCTTCATCAAATCAGCAGAAAGCAAACGCCCAAGCAGAAGCAGCAAGAGTAAAAGCAGAAAAGACAGCTCAGGAAAGAGCAGCAAAGCAGGCTGAAGCAGAAAGAATAAAGGCAGAAAAAGAGGAAGCCAGAAGAATAGCTGAAAGCGCAAAAAGAGAGGAAGAGCTTCGCAAGGCAGCAGAGAAGGCCGAAAGGGACAGAATAGCAGCCAGAGAAAAAGCAAAACAGGACATACAGGACGGATATCTTGATGATCTTGCCGACTGCACAAGAACCCTGTCATTCAGCGACAAAAAAGGAATAAGCCTAATCCCAAATATCGGACTACTGTCGAGAGGATACAGCATTTATAACTATATAAACAATATCACCTACATAAACAAGCACATGAACACCATGGGCGGAGGCAGATACAACAGCGGACTTGCATCTTTCTTCAATGTCAAAAGATTTATGAGCGCTTTTGGCAATCTGAAAAATATGAACAGAAACCCTAATATGGGGAAAGACAAACAGAACTCAGTCAGCGTCGAGGTCGTATATCTTACACCAGACCTTTTAAAATCACAGGCAACGCTGTTTGCGGCAAATGACGATATGTATGACAATCCGGAGCAGGTAAACGCAATAGCCGACGGGCTTATGCAGCAGATGGAATTAGGCTCTTATGCGGTATTCCAAGTGACTGTCAAAAACGACGAATCATCCGGAGTTCCGGCCCAACTGGCTCCGTTCAAATGGAAAATGAGCCTCATAACATCAAATAACGAGCAGATAAAGGCTGTCAAATATGATGAAGCTCTTGACAAAACTCTCGGAGCTGGTCAGTCGACTCAGGGAAACATATATTTCCCGCTCACGGACTCACAGGGAGTGCCGATAGGAAAATCAAACATAAAGGTAAAGCTTGAATCCATTCTTGGCAAAAGCACCGTATTCAGCTGGAACGACTCAAAAGGACGTCCCAAAACAAAAGGCAGAACGACAAGCCGATCTAATCAGCAGGAAGAATCAAAAAGCGACGCACAGTCGAGGAAACAGCAGTTCCTTGACAGATACAATTCAGACGGACGCAGGACGAACAGATATTAATTGATTATAAAAAGCATAGCAATACAGGGATTCAGAAACATATCATCGGAGTATATTGAGCTGGCAGACGGGCTAAATGCATTTACCGGAGGCAACGCGCAGGGCAAGAGCTCTTTTTTGGAAGCCGCCTATTTTATACTTAACGGCAGATCATTCAGAACACCGCGAGACAGGGAGCTTATTATGAACGGTATGCCTTCGGCTTCCGTTAAATGCCTGATAGATGACGACGGCCTATCCCTGAGCATATCGTCAAAGCTTGCAAAAACAGACAACGGGGCAGACAAATCCATTAATGCGGAAGGCAAGAAAATAAGAAAGCTCTCCGAATTTATAGGAAAAGTAGGGAATTCCGTATTTTCAAGGGACGACATCAGCCTTATAACAGGCGCTCCTGCAGAGCGGAGAAGCTTCATAGACAGACTCATATCATCAATAAGCCCTGTCTATCTGAAAAACATAAAAAGATATGGCGAGCTTATTAAAAAGAAAAATTATCTGCTGAAATCAGGAATATTCTCAGGAGGACTGGCGGAAGCAATAAATGAGCAGATAAGCGGCTATGCCTCTTTTATAGAGATTGCAAGAAAAGGTGCGTCAGAAAAGCTTTCCGAAACAGCAGGAGCAATATACACAGAGATATTCGGTATGGAACAGCCATTCTCGATACAATACAGCCCCAACATTGCAATAAGCAATTATACCCGAGAAACGGCAAGCGTTGAAATATATGAGGCGCTACGGAAGGGCTTAAAGGAAGAGGACTCAAGAAGAATGCCTTAAAAGGGCCTCACAGAGACGATCTGCTTATGATGTCAGCCGGATTTCCGTCATCCTATATGGCATCGCAGGGGCAGCACAGAGCCCAAGCCCTGTCATTGAAGCTGGCAGAAGGCAGAATCATAGAGGAGAAGACTGGCAAAAAGCCGGTAATATTTATGGACGACTGCTTTTCTGAAATGGATTCAGAAAGGAAAAGCAGGCTTCTCAAATATCTGTCAGGATACGGGCAGGTCCTTATATCATCACCGGAAATGCCTGAACCGGAAGCGGTACAGGCAGAATACAGGATAAAAAACGGAAGAATAATCAGGAAATGGACAGCGGATTCTCCGGACAAATAAAAAGCTCAAAAAAGCATTCAGAAGCTGAACAGCTTGGAGGAATAATATCCCTTATAGGGCGAAAATCCTCGCTGTCAGCCAAGAATTCCATAGAAGAAATAAGAAACATTATTACCTGCATAAAAATAGCAGAGAAATGGCCATTATGCGCAGGTAGGCAGATAAGGCTGAAAACCTCTATAAACAGGCTTTCCGGAGGAAAGCTTTTTATAGACACATATAACGCGGTCTGGGCAGCCAACCTGACAATGATGAGGACGGACATACTTGCCAAGCTTAATGAGGAAATAGCGCCATATAAAGTATCTGAGCTTGTCTTCAGGCCAGCCTACCCCCTCAGGCCATTAAAACAGCCCGAGGTAAAGGAGGAAGAAATCACGCTTTCAGAAAGCGAGCTTCAGGAAGCGGAGGAGGCATCCCTCGCAATAAGCGATGATAACATCAGGGAATCATATAAAAAATTCATAATAATGGACATGATACGCAGAAAAGAGAAATTCTTCAGCGGTGGAAGCATATGCCCAGTCTGCGGCTGTGCCCATGAAAAAAAAGGCATATGCCTTTACTGCAAGCTTAATTATCATCCTGACGACAATTCCGAAGACGCTATGCAGAACGCCTATTCTGCAGGAAAGAATTTTCCAGAAACGAATATAGAAGAATAAATTATTCAAACAGGATAAGATTAAATGTACAACTATATTTCAAAGATCGGCAACATATGCTTCGCCATTCTGGCAGGCGTTCTTCTCATATCCCTGCTTATACTTACATGCAACGGGGGGGTATTTCCTGAAGGATTTCGTAAGAATGACAAGGTAAAAAACGGTCTTGACGTGCCCCTATATTATATGCGCGTGACAGACCGCAACAGAGCATACGCAAAAGTCACATATAATAAAACGCATGCTGCTAACGGAGGAGCTTACGAAATCCGCTTCACATCTTCGCCTGAAAAAGACATAGGTCTAAAATCAACAGGCTTTACTTTTGATAAATTTCTTTTAATGAAATTTAAGGCGAAGGCTGACAAGCCAATGACGATAAACGTAATATTCCATCATAAGAATAATGACAACATTCTCTATTCTCCCATACAGCTCTCAACAACATGGAACACCTATGAAATAAAGCTCACTGATATAAAGCAGCGAACGGAAAAAGGCGATCCGGTTTCAGATACGCTTACTAAAAATGACTTAGGCCCATATGTTGAATGGTCATATCCTAAAACAGAAAAACAGACAACAGGAATTTTCTGGATTGACGATCTTGAAATAGAATCCGTAATATAAAAAAACAGACCTGTCTTAGTGACAGGCCTGTTTTTTTATATTTTATTACTCCCTATTCCGCAAACACATTTGCCGCATAAAGCTCAAGAAGCTTTGAAGAATTCTTGGCATAAGTCTCCGCCCTCATCTCAAAGAGAGGACGCTGGCTCATAACTGCAAGATCGTAAATCTGCCATATTACAAGATTAACCGAATCGCTGACGTTTTCTGAAGATGCAGCTTTTACAACTCTGCGGACGGTATCATTAGACATATTAACAACAATTTCATGTTCTGCAGGCATAGAAGGCTCTTCCCTTCTGAACATTGTGAACATCTCTCTCATTCTTCTGTCCTGCTCTTTAAGAATTGCAATCGCTGGAACAGAAGCGTCTTTAAGCTTTTCAGCCCTTATGGAAAGTCCTGGAATATCAAGAGCCTTCTTAAAGACATCAGTTACCGTTTCTGAAAATGTCTTGCCGGTATCCAAATCAACGGCCTCTCCCTCATCCGTAGAGAGAGCAGATTCAGCCACCTCCGAATCAACCCTTACAAAAGATGTTCCTGCATATTTGCGTTCAAGGAATGGTATAAAATGAAGATCAATCCATGAATCAGCAACGAATACTGTTTTGCCGTCATTCTTTGCAAGACCGATATAAAATGCCTGTCCCTTCTCATCAGACGCATAGAAAACCTTATCGGGCTTAGACTCCATAAAGCTGTCAAAGGCTTCATAGCCTTCACCGCCTGCTTTTTTGAAAATAAGCGCGGACTTCATAGACTCGAAGAACTTATCATCCTCCATCATACCTACTTTGATAAAAGGATTTATATCCTCCCAGTACCCCTCATACTTTTCCCTGTCTGATTTAAACAGTGATGAGAGCTCGTCAGAAACCTTTCTTGTTATATGCGCAGTAAGCTTCTTCATTACAGGATCCTGCTGCAGATAGCTTCGCGACACATTGAGCGGCATATCAGGACAATCAATGACTCCTCTCAGATTAAGAAGGAATGGAGGTATAAGATCCTTGAGATTGTCGCTGACATATACTGAATTATAATAGAATTTTATCTTTCCCTTAGAATTGTCCAGCTCATGAGTAAGCTTCGGGAAATAGAGTATTCCTTTAGCCCGTATCGGGAACTCAACATTTATATGTACCCAGAAAATCGGATCGTCCTCAAACGGATAAAGATGCCTGTAAAAGTCAATGTATTCCTTTTCCTCTATATCGGCAGGCCTCTCGTTCCAAAGGGCCTTCTGTTCATTAATCCTCTTGCCGTTAAGAAAAACAGGAACAGGCATGAATGAGCAATATTCCGAAAGGACATGTCTCATTCTGTACTCTTCGAGATAATCGGCCTCATCCTCAGCGACATGTATTATGACATCAGTGCCCCTTTTGTCCCTTTTTCCTTCCGATATCTCATAATCAGGATTGCCGAAGCATTTCCAATGGGCAGCAGACGCTCCTTCACGGTACGAAAGGGAATCTATCTCAACATAATCTGCAATTATGAAGCTGCTGTAAAAACCAAGCCCGAAATGTCCTATTATTCCGCTGTCCTTATCGTCATTCTTATATTTGTCTATAAAATCACTGGCTCCGGAGAAAGCGACCTCGCTTATATATTTTTTGATTTCCTCGGCAGTCATTCCAAGACCATTATCAGAAAATATTACGGTCTTATTTTCCTTGTCGGTCTTTATATGAATCTCAAAATTTTCTTCCGCATCGGATTTAAATTCTCCGCAGAGCTTCAGATGCTTCAGCTTGCTGATTGCGTCAAGAGACTTAG
>JAKSUM010000170.1 GCA_024409025.1 bacterium
CTCACAATAGAAAGGCCCGTAAGCGGAAGCTCGGAAACAGAGAGAGCCGTAATCCTCGGAAGCTCACTTATGGCAGGGCGCCAAGGAATAAAGCAGGGGGAAAACCTCAGCCTTCTTCTTAATTCAATGGCATGGCTTTCGGAAGAGAAAAACCTTATAGCAATAAGGCCCAAGGACAGTGTAATGGAGCCGCTCTCAATGACTCCTGCAGAAACATCGCAGTTTTTCTTCAAAACGGTAATAGCAATACCTTTTATGATTGTAGCGCTCTGGCTGTCATTTAAAATCGCCAAGCGCATAACAAGAGGCAGAAAATGAACAGCAGAAGCACATTGATAATGGCTCTGATACTGCTTGCGGCAGGGCTTGCATATGGAATAGGCGAGCTTGCCAAGCAGAACAGGGAAGCCAAGGAATATGCTGAGAAAAAAGTATTTTCCATTGACGGCGATCAGGTCTCAAGAGTCGTATTCGCAAAAAAGAAAAGCATAATACAGATGGAAAAACAGGATGAAGTATGGATTATGACATCTCCTGAGAAGCATCTTGTAAAATCATGGGATCTGACAAATCTTATATATACTCTGACCACATTAAAAAAAGAAGAAGACATAAAGGATGCGGATCCTAAGGAATTCGGTTTAAAGCCCCCTGCCCTGATGATTACGCTTTCAGACGGAGAAAAGGAAGAGACCCTGCTGGCAGGGAAGCGCAATTACAATGGCCTTTCAGTATATGTCATGAAAGACGGTAGCGGAGAAATATTTACTGTAAGCTCCATCGGACTGAATGACACGGAGGGAAAGATAAGCGCATTCACTGAAAAGAGAATGATTGCAGGAGAAGTATCTGATGCGAAAAAGCTTACCATCTGCAATAACGGCAAAAAAACGGTCATAGAGAGCAATGCTCCGGATGAATGGAAATTTACCGAGCCCTTCAAAAAAAATGCGGATCCGGAAAAGGTCCGTCTTTATATTCAGTCAGCATCCAACGTGCAGGGAAGCGACATAGAAGCAGGCTCCGAACCGGAAAATCCTGACAGTAAATTTAAGTCATATATAAAGATAGAGACAGATTCAGGAAAGACATATGCCGTATATGCAATGGAAAAGACATCCAAAGGCGTCAAATGCGCAAGACTTCCTCTCAGTGAAAGCTTAATAATCAGTAATGAGGCTTACGGCAACTTTTTCGAGATAAAGCCTGAAAAATTTGAGGATTCAAGAATTCTTAAAATAAAGGCAGATACGGCATCAAAGGCAGAGATGACAATAGATGGCAAAAAGACCGTATTCGAGAAAAAGGCAAAAGGATGGGAAGCCGGCGGGAAAAAAGTCTGCGAAGGGCCTATTCAGGCTTTTCTTTGGGAAGCGGAAATACTTTCATATGAAGAACATACCAAGGAATCAGGCAAAAAAGACGGAGACTTCGCAATATACGATGAGAACGGAAACAAAACCGCTTCATTTTCCGTCGAATCAAAAGACGGAATAACTATAATATCAGCCGGCGGAGAAAAATATACAGTAAAAGACGACAAGATTATAAGGCTAGCAAAGACCGCAATATCCGATATTGACGGCTGCTGCCACAATCACTGACACAAAGGAAAGACAGACTTCAGATTATGATTTCTGTCTTTTTTCCTTTTATAATGCCCTTGTAAATTTAATCAAAAATTAATACTATTTTAAATCCGAATATGATATAATAGTCAAGATATTAAATACTATAAAGGAAAGCAGCGCCTTATATTTTATGAAGAAGACAATAGCCATAACAGCACTGCTGATAGCAGGCCTGTTCTCCACAGGGGAAGCATTTTCCGAAAACAGGGAAGCTTCAGGAAGCCTGTCGGCAGGCACAACGGAGACTGCAGGCGCAAAGGACGCGGCTCCTGCGGCAATCACTGAAGAAAGAAGCGGCTCGGAGCTGTTAAACGAACTTAATCTCTGAATATCTGAAGCTCTCGAGCGCCATCCTGAACTAAAGAAGGCCAGAGCGAATTCGGAACAGTCTTGGGCACGCCTTGGCCAGACCCGCTCAACATATTATCCTCAAGTGACATTTTCATCGTCATACTCTGTCGGAGCCCAGCAGCCGGAAAGGGACAGCAGATCAAGATACAGCCACGGCTTCAGCCTAAGGCAGTACATAACGGACTTCGGCAAGACGTCAAATACACTTAAAGCATCCGTTGAAAGCTATGCGGCAGCTGTCTTTGAACAGAAATCACAGGAAGACAGCATAATATGCGAAGTAAAAAAAAGCTTTTACGAATGTGTAGCCGCCAAATGCATAGTAGAGGCAAATGAGGACAGCGTTGACAAATATTTGGAGCACCTGAAAGAGGCAAAGGCTCTCTATCATTCAGGAAAAGCCGCAAAAATAGACATAACGACGGCGGAAGTAAATCTTACAAATGCAGAGTATGCCCTTACAGAAGCTGAAAATTCGTACCAGCTGTCAATAGTCAGGCTTCACAACGCAATGGGCTGCATGCCCTCATCAGATCTCAAATTCGAATGGGAAGGCGGCAAGGATGAAGCACATCCGGATTACGGGCTTGAAGAGCTCCTTCAGTATGCAAAGGACGAACGTCCGGATATGCTCGCTTCCGATGCGCAGCTGCGTTCGTCAAAGGCATCCTCAAAAGCCGTAAGCGCGGAATATTTTCCAACAATATCGGGCTCTGCCGGATATAACTGGAATGACGATCACTATCCGATGGACCACTCGTGGCAGGCAGGGCTATCAATGTCCCTGACAGTGACAGACGGAAATAAGACAGCATACAGAATTAGAGAATCAAAAGCCAAAGTAAAAGCGGCTGAAGCGTCTAACGAGAGGGTATGGCAAAACATTGCTTTAGAGGTTGAGTCATCGTATATAACGATGCTAAACAACGAAAAAAATCTGAAGGTATCAGACAAATCTCTAAAATTAGCCGAAGAAAATTTTGATCTTGCCAATCACAGATACTATCTTGGAGTAGGCTCAAGCACGGAATTCACTGATGCGCAGAATTCGCTTCTTCAGGCAAGGACTAACAGGATAAAGGCCTCCTTGAACTACTATTCCTCAATAGCAGCTCTGGAAAAAGCCGTAGGCAGAGAGCTTCCCAAAAGGAAAGATATAAAAAAAGAGGAAGCCCCCAAGCCGTCAGGAAAGCTGAATGGAGAAAATTCCTATAAGGACTATGATACGAACAAGACAGATAATAAAAGCATGCCACAGAACGGCATAAATAAAGAAACGAACAGCACGGAGCCGCAGAAATAATAATGAAAAAGAACAAATGGATAATCCCCCTCATAATTGTAATAGCAATAGCGGCCGCAGCGATATTTTTCACTTCGCGTTCCGCCAGCAGCAAAAAGCTCAATTTTACAACAGTAAAGGCAGAAAAGGGAAAAATCGAGCAGACAGTAGTAACGACAGGCACGCTTCAGCCTGTAACATCAGTCAAGGTCGGCGCACAGGTTTCAGGAAAAATAGAGAAGCTGTATGTGGATTTTAATTCCACAGTAAAAAAAGGGCAGCTTCTTGCTACAATAGATCCCTCGCTTTTTCAGGCTCAGGTAGATGAAAGCATGGCTTCATATGAATCATCCCTCTCATCAGTCAGAAATATGGAAGCGCAGTACAGCAGCGCCTTAATGTCAGTAAAGAAAGCCGAAGCAAACACTAAAACCGCAATGGCGAGAGAGGAGATGGCAAAGGCCAGCCTTATGTCAGCCATGGATGCGGAAAAATCATCAAAGGCCTCTCTGGAAAAGTCAAAAGCAACGCTGAGGAACAAAAAGCTTGATTTTGAGAGAAACGAAGAGCTCTACAAAAAAGACTACATACCGGCATCATCAAAGGACGATGCGGAAACAGCATACAGAGTGGCAGCAGCAGACTTGGAAATATGCGAATCGTCAGTAAGCCAGGCAGAATCGTCAGTAAAATCGGCAAAGCTCAGTCTTGAAAGC
>JAKSUM010000171.1 GCA_024409025.1 bacterium
CATATATCCGCCAGGAGGCCTCATATTAATTTCAAGCGCCACAATCCTGCCTTCAGGTGTTCTGAAGAATTCGAAATGGAAGAATGTGCTTCGGACATTAAATTCCCTTGCGGTTCTCATTCCCATATCCATGAGATCGTCGGGAATGTTCATATAGGAATATATGGCAACGCTTTTCCTCTGATTTACCAAATCCATTGCGCTTTCATATACATGTGATGCGGCGAAGACTATATTGCCGTATCTGTCTGCAAGCCCGTCAAAAGTGCATATGTTGCCAGGGATAAATTCTTCTGCTATGTACTCGGAATCAGATTTTTCCCTAAGAAATTTTTCAAGACTCTGCTGGTCTGTTATCTTGAATGTGTTTGATGCACCCATTCCGTCATCGGGCTTTGCAACTATAGCGCCTTTCTCTCTGAGCATCTCAGCTGCTTCCTGAGGAGTTCTTATTACTCTTCCATCGGCTACAGGAACTCCGGCATTGCGGAATTTTATTTTCATGAGCGATTTTCTGCGCAGCCATAAAATTTCTCCTGCCTTAATTCCCGGAATGTTGAAATCCGTGCGTAGCTTTGCTTCTGTCTCAAGCCAGTATTCGTTCATTGAAGCTATGCCGTCGATTCTTCCGTATTTATGTATGAAGAATGCTGCGGCCCTGTATACCTGATCATAATCCTCAAGGCTGCTTACCCTGTAATATTCGCATATGCAGTCCTTGAGCTCTCCAAGCTCGTCATATGGGGCGTCTGCAATGCCAAGTACTCTGACGCCTGCGTTTGCCAGATTTTTGCAGAATGCCCTGAAATTAGGAGGGAAGTGTGGGGAAAGATATATGAAATTCATTTTTTTCCTTTCCATTCATGCTATAATGATATTATGATTAAGACAAAAAGAATTGCTTTCGGAGCCGCATTTACGGCTCTCATCCTTTTATTTCAGCTTGCGTCGTCTTTTTTCGGCAGCCAGCTTCTTACAGGAAGCCTTGTCAATATGGTGTTGGCTATTTCCGCATTGAGGCTTGATTTTCGCAGTGCGGCATGCGTCTGTATGATTTCTCCTGCGATAGCCTTTATGCTTGGCTTAGGCCCCAAGATTCCGCTGTTTATCCCGTTTATAATGGCTGCCAATATTGTTTTCGCATTATGTGTCTATTACGCTGAGGACTGTGACATTAAGGGTTTGATTAAACAAGAATATACAAGGCTTATACTGTGGGGCTTTGGCGGAGCTGTTTTTAAATGCCTCATGCTATTTCTCTCATTCCGAGCAATTATCCCGTTTTTTATCGCCCTTAATGACAGACAGTCATCAGCGGCAGGAGCCATGTTTTCCATGACTGCCTTTGTTGCCTGTCTTGTTGGCTTTGCCCTTGCGCTGATTTTAAGAAAATTTATTCCTTCTCTTAGAAAAGGCTAATTATTATCATGCTTCTTGTCTATTGCCCTGTTACGGAAATATATGAATATTTGGCAAAGCACCATAAGCAAATTCAGAATATATACAAAGAGTACAATATCCATTGAATACAGAAGCTTGTGCACTATTCCAGCTATATAGCCTATAAGGACAATTATCAGGAATCTTAGGCTTATTCCTTTTGCCGTTCTTGCTTTCCATGCCTTGTATATTGCCGGAGGCCATGCGCAGCCGAACGCTATAAGCATGATCATTTCAAAAATGCTCATTCTTCATCCTCTTTCTGTTTCATATGTTTTTTTGATTCGTTCTTTATGTCTGCATATAGGCATGCTCCTGCTATTAATGACGATGTCAGATCCGAAAATGGAGCTGCCCATAATATTCCTTCAAATTTCATGAACATTGGAAGAACAATTACCGCAGGTATAAAAATGATAAGCTGCCTTGTGGATGTGATTATTATTGAATGTGCTATTTTGCCTATAGACTGGAAATAGCATGATGCGATAATCTGGATTCCTACGAACGGGAAGGTGAGGAACCAAAGATTCATGCATCTGACTCCCATTGTCCTTAAATCATGATTCTGTGTAAACATGGACATAATCGGATCCGGAAAAATCCTTATTAGCGCATAGAAAAAAAGTATAATAGCCGTAGATGCTATAACTGCCTGCTTTACCGTTTCAGCGACCCTTACGAATGTTTTAGCGCCGAAATTGTATCCTATTATAGGCTGGGCACCTTGGCTAATTCCTATTATTGGCATTATGAGAATTGTCTGTATGCTCATGACTATGCCCATAGCCGACATTGCCAGTTCTCCGCCGTATTTCAGAAGGGCTCCGTTTACGGTGAACATTATAATGGTATTTATCATCTGCATTGCAAAAGGAGGCATTCCCATTGCTATTATTTGTTTTACTATGGAAGCTTCAAAAACGAAAATTTCTTTTGTAAGCTTTATGGTCGATTTTTTGCCTCTGAAATATGCTATGACCCATATCATTGTGCATAGCTGTCCTCCTATTACGGCAATGCCTGCTCCTGTCATGCCCCATCTTAATGCGAAAAGGAATATTGGGGTAAATATAATATTGAATATCGCTCCTATTATGTTTGTCCACATTGATATGGAAGGACTTCCGTCTGCTCTTGTGAAGGCATTTATTGTGAAACCTATACCGCCAAACAGGCTTCCTGCTATAATGACCGTTATATAGTCTTTTGCGTAGGGCATTATGGCATCGCTTGCTCCGAATGCCTTTAGGAATTGCTCAATATTAATGAATGCCACAACAGTCGGTATTATTGTAAGGGCGCTGACAAGCCATATTGAAGTTCCAAGGACCTTTCCCGCTTCCTTTAGGTTCTTTTCCCCAAGTTTTATCGAGTACAGGGCAGATCCTCCGAGACCGCACATTGTTGCTATTGCAAAGAATATCAGCATTATTGGGAAGCATACGGTCAGAGCGGCAAGCCCCATCATTCCGTCATAGCTCCCTGTATTTCCTATGAATATCCTCGATATTATATTATAGCAGGAATTAATAAGCATTCCGGCTATTGCAGGCCATGAAAATTCTATCAAAAGCTTTGTTATGCTGTCTGTCTCTAATCTCTGTATCTTGTTTTCCATTATTTTTGCGGTGTGTCGCTTATTGTCTGTATAACGCCATTGCAGATATGCTTGATTGCAATGGAATGCGTTTTTGTTTGATATTTTATAAAAAAAACGGCAGACTTTTAAGTCTGCCGTTTCATAGTATTGCGGGGACAGGATTTGAACCTGCGACCTCCGGGTTATGAGCCCGACGAGCTGCCTAACTGCTCCACCCCGCGGTATTATGTTTTGTTCAATCCCTTGAACATTTACATATTATATCACTTTTTAAATTATTGTCAAGCCTTTTTTTTATTTTTTTTAAAATAGCATTTTGCAGGGAAACAAGCTGTTTTTAGCAAAGTTTTTAAAGATAATTTTTTTACCGGAAATAGTGATATGAGATTAAAATGCGTAGCCGTTGCCGGTCCGACAGCATGCGGCAAATCTGATGTCGCAATAAGGCTTGCGGCAGCTTTCGGAGGAGAGATAATATCCGCTGACAGCAGGCAGGTGGTCAGGGGAATGGATATAGGCAGCGGAAAGGTTTCTGGAAAGATTGACCTTTCGTTCAAGACGTCTGAGGATATGCCTATGTGTCCTTTTGTTTCGGACGGCATCAGGCATTGGCTTATAGATGTGGCAGGGCCCTGCGATGATTTTTCTGCAGCTGATTTTCAGAGGCTTGCCCTTATGTCAATAAGGGATATTTCTTCAAGGGGCAGAAATGTTTTTGTTGCGGGAGGCACAGGATTTTTTTTAAGATCTCTGACTGACGGTCTTGATTTCCCTGAAATTTCCGTTTCTGCCGAGACGAGGGACAGAATAAGGAGTATGTCAGA
>JAKSUM010000172.1 GCA_024409025.1 bacterium
AATCCCTTATTTTAAGCCTATTTCTGTACTTTTTTACTTGTTTCGTGACAGAAGACATACTGTCTCCACATGTGATGTCTGCGGGAACATGTCTATACCCTTTACTGATTTTATTTCAAATCCCTTTGACATGAATATTCCCAAATCCCTTGCAAGCGTTGCCGGATTGCAGGAGACATATATGACGGTCATTATTTTTGAAGAGGCAAATGCATTGATGACGGATTCCTCGATTCCCTTTCTCGGAGGATCGACCAGCGCATATTCAACATCAGTGAGAGCCTCGCTTGTAATAAGCTGTTCAGCCTTGCCGCAGATGAACTCCGCATTTTCTATGCCGTTTAGTTTTGCCGCTGCCTTTGCGTCATCAATGGACTTTTCATATTCCCCTATCCCTATCGTTTTTCTGAAGATGCCCGATGCGAACATGGAGAAGAATCCGCTTCCGCAGTATGCGTCAAGAAATACCGAATCGGATTTTTCAGGAAGGAATCCCATTACCGTCCTTACCATTTCCTCTGCTCCGTCCCTGTTTACCTGAAAGAACGACTCTGGATTTATGCGGAATTTTCTGCCCATAATTTCTTCTGTAACAAAAGGCTCTCCGCATATGGGAATTGTGACGTCTCCGAGAATCACGTTTGTATTCTTTGAATTTATGTTTAATGAGACTCCCTTGACTTCCGTAATTTTTCTCATAAGCTCTTCGGCAGCATCTTTAAGGCCTTTTGCTTTTCTTTTTGACATTACAAGCGTAACGGAGGCATCGCCTGATGAGGAAACTCTTATTCCGATATGCCTCATTGCCTGATATTCGAATTTACCGTTCCCGATGATTTCCATGAAGGCGCTTAGTATTTTGTTGGCAGGCTCCTTCTGAAGCATGCAGCCCTCTATGCTTATAAGATTATGGGAATTTCTCTCATAGAGACCGCATTCTCCATTTGAGCAGACAAACTGCACCTTATTTCTGTATTCGAAAGGGGATGATGGGGCTCTTCCTTCCAAGTGGAATTCCCTTATCCCTTCGATTCCTGCTATTGCATCCCTTATGTTTTATGACTTTATTTCAAGCTGTTTTTCGTATGATATATGCTGAAGCTGGCATCCTCCGCATTTCTCATAATAGGGACAGGCAGGGGAAGTCCTGAATGGGGAAGGGGAGATCAGCTTGGATATTCTGCCTGAGGCATACGCTTTTTTGACTGTTTCAATTTTTACTTCGGCTTCATCTCCCGGAGCTGCCCCGTTTACAAAAAATACAAAGCCGTCCATGCGGGCTATGCCTTCTCCTCCGCTTCCTGCCGCTTCAATTTTTAATTTTATGATATCGCCTTTTTTTATGTCAGAAGGATTCAAGTTTCTGCCTCCGGTATTTGTTTTATATTTTAAGTTTAAGATCTGCCTGAATAAAATCTGTATTCTTCGTCAGCTATGTTCTTTATGAGATCGTTGTTGTGCGTGGCTATTATAATTGTCTTTCCAGCCTTCTTCAGCCCTTTTAAAATGTCAAGGCATAATTCCTGAGATTCCTCGTCAAGACCGGCTATCGGCTCGTCAAGGCAGAGTATTTCCGGATTCATTGAGAGAATGCAGGCTATCGATGTCTTTTTTTTCTCCCCGCCGCTTAAATGATATGGGGCTCTTTCTGCAAGATGCTCTATTTGAAGCAGCCTCATGCAGTCCTTTGCCCGTTTGTCCGCTTCCTCTTGTGAAATATTCATCTGAAGAGGTCCGAATATTATTTCCTCATATACGCTTGGGCTGAACAGCTGGGCATTTGAATCCTGAAAAATATATCCTATTTTCTGATGAAGCTTTTTTGAGAAAATTTCATTTTTCATGGACTCTTTTGTTACAGGCTCTCCAAATAGAAGGTATCTTCCCTTATTTGGAAATACGAGCCCGTTTATTATTTTTAAAAGGGTGCTTTTTCCGCATCCGTTGGGACCTTTGAGAGCCATGCATGAGCCTGCCTTGATTTCAAGACTGATATGCCTTAGGGATATTGAGCTTCCGTAGGCATGGCATATGTCTTCAAGATATATTGCTGTCTTCATGTTTTTTTATGATATGCGGAATTCAAGATATATGAATATTGCCGCTATTAATGAAAAAAGTATTATTGATATTATATTTCCTGCCTTATGCCTGAGCCGTATTTTTCTCTCGTAATGTCCGGAAAAGCATCTGCATTCCATTGCCTGGCCTGTTTCCTCACTCATTTTTTTTGATTTCAGGAATGCCGTTCCTGAGATGCCGGATAATGATGCCGCTTTTTCCCTGTTTTTCCCTATGCTTCTTACCAGTAGGGCGTTGAGCATATCCTCGCATGTTGAACATAATATCTGAATATATTTTAATGTGAGATCGAATGACATTATTATCAAATCGCTGATTGCAAACATTTTTAGGGAAGCGGTTATGTCATTCCATCTTGACGATATGGACAGGCACTGAATAATTCCCGTTGTTATGAATGTTTTTAATGATATGGATATTAGGGAATGCGGAGAGCCGAAGAAAACAGACGGAATCAGAATTATTGCTGAAAATATTCCGGCATACAGGGCAGTCAGAAATGCCTTGATTATGTCTTTCCCTTCAAGAAGGCACATTCTTACGGAAAGAACAGACAGCATGACAAAGGAAAAATACAGATTTTTCGAGCTGGCCGTCATTATAATCAGGGCTATGGATATAAAGAGCATTACAGGCGCATCCGCAGGCGAATAGGCTTTCGGATTGCTCCGGAACAGGGAAGATGCGGACGATATGCTTTTAAGAGTGGCTGTTATGAAGCGTCGGCTGTCTCTTTTGGGCTTATGGCACTCGTGGAGGTTCATCCAGTCAGGAATATTATGTTCCATTTTTCCTAAAATTTTATTTCGGGCTTTATTAATGCCGATATTGCTTTGAACAGCCCTATTAGGACTGCTGCCCCTATTATTGCCGACAGATAATAGCTTGCCGTATCCCCCAATCCGCCTGCTGAGTAATCCGGAATCATGGCATGCCATTCGAATCCGTTAAGCATGCCTTCAGGCGTATAGCTGAGGCCTGTCTCCTTCGCCAGCTCTTCCGTTGACCATTCTCCCCATGCGGTCCCTTCTGCCAAAAGGCCTATAGGGGCTATTGCGATTAGCAATGCAATAATTCCTGCAAAGGGAACATAATTTATTTTGGGGCTTTCGGAGGATATGGCCTCAGGCGATGTCTTTTTTATGAATGCCAGCATTGATGAGGTGAATACCGCCTCTGCCGCCCCGAAGAGGGTAAGATGCCCTGCCATCATCATTGGAATTGAAACATCCAGTCCGTAAGGACAGTATGGCGCCTGTCCTGACGGATTATGAAAGAGATAGGGCTGTATGCCGAATTCTATGGCAGCGCACAGCGCCGCGGCATTTATACCTATATAAGATCCTATGGCGGCTCCAATCATATCCCCGTGCGGAGTTTTTATCATGGATGATATGAGTTTTGCCGTATAGTATCCTGTAAAAGGCAGTATTACTGCCATATTAAGGCAGTTTGCCCCTATTGACAGGATCCCTCCGTCTCCAAACAGCAGTGCCTGCAGGATAAGTGCCATTGTCAGGGAAATGCATGCGGCCTCAGGCCCTGCCAGCAGGGCTATGAGGGTGCCTCCTACGGCATGCCCCGTGGTTCCTCCGGGGAGGGGTATGTTTAACATCATGCCTAAAAAGGAAAAGGCTGCCCCTATGCCTATAAGCGTGATTTTTTCCTTAGGGATTTTTTTTGTGACACTTGTTGCCGAATATATTACGGCAGGCGCCGCTGCCGCTGCCATGACAAGGCATGATGACGGCGAAAGGTAATTGTCTGGAATATGCATT
>JAKSUM010000173.1 GCA_024409025.1 bacterium
GAAGCAAAATTTAAAGATAAAAGCATATCTGACATTTTAGAAATGACGATTGACGAAGCGTTCTCGTTTTTTGAAGAATTTCCCGGACTCAAAAGAAAACTAGGCTGCCTGAAAGAAGTAGGCTTAGGATATATGAGGACAGGGCAAAGCTCAACAACTCTTTCCGGAGGAGAAGCGCAGAGAGTAAAGCTGGCATCAGAGCTCAGTAAAAAAGCAACAGGCAGAACTCTCTATATACTGGATGAACCAACAACAGGACTTCATTTTGACGACATAGCAAAACTCCTGTCCATATTAGACAGAATATCCGACAGCGGCAACACAGCTCTCATAATAGAGCACAACATGGATGTCCTTAAATGTGCCGACTGGATAATAGATTTAGGTCCTGAAGGAGGCAGAGGAGGAGGAGAGGTAATAGCATGCGGGACTCCTGAAGATATAGCTGCAAATCCTAAATCCATAACGGGGAGATATCTGAAAAAATATCTTAGCAAATGAAAAAAGAGTCCGGAATATTCCGGACTCTTTTTTCAGCTTATATATATCTATTCAGAGACGCCCAGAGACTTGAGCCTTTGAACATTTTCCGAAGCTCCCTTTACTCCCGATTCAGAAGCGCTCTTATAATACTCAAAAGCTTTTTTAAGATCCTTAGCCACGCCGAAGCCTTTTTCATAGCATTGGCCTATAGCTGATTTAGCAGGAGCATACCCCCTCTCATCAGCCATAAACAGATACTTTATCCCTTTTTCATGATTTTTTCTTGCACCTCTGCCATTAAAGCAGCACAAGGCATATTCATACATTCCATGAGGATCGCCTTTTTCAGCGGCAAGTCTGTAGAGCTCAGCCCCCTTAAAGAAGTCCCTATCAAGCCCATCCCTGCCTTTCATATAGCTAACCCCCAAGTTTATCATCGCCCCAGTATCCCCAGCCGCGACAGCCTTCTCATAAAACTCAACGGCTTTTTTAGGATTCTGCTTTACGCCTGCCCCTTGAGAATACATAATGCCGACATTGAACATGCTTGACGCATCTCCTTCTTCAGCGCCTTTCATAAACCACCAGAACGCTTTATTCAAATCTTTAGGAACGCTTTCGCCATTTTTATGCATTATTCCAAGATTGAAAAAGCCTTTAGCATAGCCGGCCTCTCCGGATTTTTTAAACAATCTGTAAGCCTCTGACAAATCCTTTTGAACCCCTTCTCCGGAATAATAGCAATATCCGGTCTTAAATACTCCGGATGGCAAGCCATGCTCTCCTGAAAGCTTAAAATATTTAAAAGCAGATTCAATGTTCTTTTCAACGCCTATCCCATTATAATAGGCTATTCCAAGATTGAATTCGGCTTCAGGTATTCCTTTGTCAACACCCTTATTTAAAGCATTGATGCAATCTGACAAGTTTATTTCAGAGGCATGACCTGTCAGACACATGCCGCCAAGATTTGCATAAGCGGACGGATAATCATGCTCTGCGGCAAGACGGTAATATTCAGCGGCTTTTTTAAAATTTTGCTTGACCCCTATTCCATTTTCATAAATCAGGCCAAAAAAATTATATGCCTTGCCACAGCCTTCCTTCATAAGGTTCTCCATTATTGCCCGTCCTTCAGGAATATCCTTATCGGATCTCTTTCCAAGGCAATATATTGCCCCTATCGCATATTTTGCATCCTGATATCCTTTATCCGCAGCCTTATTATAAAGCTCAAGGGCTTTCGCTATATTCTTATCTACTCCAAGACCTTTTTCATATAGCTCTCCCAAATTGAAATAGGCTACAGTAATTCCGCTATTACATGCATCTTCATAAAGAGCTGCCGCCTTCTTAAAATCCCTTGCAACGCCAAGCCCTTTAGCATAACAGACGCCTAAATCAGATTTTGCTCCAGGAATACCTTTTTCAGCAGCTCTTGTCAGAAGATCAAAGGCAGCATTAAAATCTGTATTCACGCCTTTTCCGGTAAGATAAAAGCTTCCAAGCCTATACTGTGCCTCAGGATTCTGAGCATCAGCAGCTTCCTTTAAAAGAATAATCTCCTGCTGAGACTGCGCCATTACATGAATCGGAGCAAACAAATAAATACCAATAATAAAAAAGGAAGTAAAAATAATCTTTTTCATATATTTTCCTATTCGTACATTCGAAGTGCCTGTCTTGCCCTTTCCACACCTCTCGATGCTGCTTTATTAAACCATTCTTCCGCCTTGGCTCTGTCCCTTGCGACTCCGGTTCCGGAAGCATAACAAAGACCTAAATCACACATAGCATCAGGAAGCCCCATCTTTGCAGCCTTTTCAAACAGCTCATAAGCCTTATAATCATCCTGAGATACACCTTCGCCGTTATGATAGCATAATGCAAGGGCATACGAAGCTTCCTTCATGCCCTTATCAGAAGCCTGAGCCAGCAAATCAGCAGCTCGCGAAAGATCTTTGGCAACGCCTCTTCCGTCCCTGTAAAGACCTGAAAGATTATACATAGCCCATGAATGTCCCTGCTTCGCAGCTTTTTCATACCATTCAGCAGCTTTTTTAAAATCCTGACGAGTTCCTTTTCCATGCTGACATACAAGCCCCATATCATATTGGGCATCAGCATTGCCTCCATTAGCGCTCATCTCTGTTGAAAAAGAATAATATCCCGGAGCAGACGCACATCCTGAAGGGAAAATAAAAAATGAAAGCAACAACGCATAAAATAAAATTTTATTCATAAATTAATTCCTTACTTTGATTCAGTATTTGATTTTTCCGTTTTCTTTACAACAGTTTTTTGGGATACAGACTTTGATTTCTCCGTTTCCTTTACAGCAGGCTTTTTGGATACAGACTTTGATTTCTCCGTTTTCTTTACAGCAGGCTTTTGGGATGCAGACTTTGATTTCTCTGTTTTCTTTACAGCAGGCTTTTTGGATACAGACTTTGATTTCTCCGTTTTCTTTACAGCAGGCTTTTGGGATGCAGACTTTGATTTCTCAGACTGGTTCTTCCGTATGGCAGCCAGAGCCTGTACTGCTCTCGACTCACCTTGAGCAGCTGCCTTTATCATCAAATCATTGGCTTTATTCAAATCTCTTTCAATTCCAGTGCCGGTAGCATAGCATATTGCCAAATCGCACTGGGCTTCTTTCAATCCGGCATCAGCCGCTTTTTTAAAAAGCTCTGCTGCTTTTATCGGATTTTTATTGACGCCATCTCCATTAAAATAAAGTATTCCCAAATTATATGAGGCTTCAGGCAGTCCGGCATCTGAAGCGTCCTTCAAGTAATCCCTTGCACGCCCAGGATCTCTTTCCACTCCATTGCCCTTCAGATAAAGGCCAGCCAAATTATACATGGCCATGGGATATCCGCCTTTTGCAGATTTTCTATACCACTCGACAGCCTTAGCGTAATCCTGCTTTTCACCTCTTCCTTCCTGAGAATAAAGCCCCATTTGATACTGAGCCTCAGCATTGCCAAGATTTGCGCTTATAGACATCATAAAATGGTTCTCATTATTTTCGGAACAGCCGGATGAACATGCCAATAAAGAACATATAGCAAATGAGCACAAAATTTTTTTTACCATTAAACTCTCCAAATAGATTATTCATAGTTATCTTTCTGCGTGCAGTCATGTTTGCCTTTATAAAAAATAAAAACTCCCAGAAAAGATCTGAGAGTAAAATTTATAAAAAATATTATAATTTCATATGTTAACATTAAATCTATAAGCTTTAATATTCTGTCTCCCCTTAACAATAAGAGATGTCATCGAAGATGACAGAGGGGTAAGACGCATGAGATTTATCGCCTTTAATTTCAGTCTATTTAATTTAGCCTGAAATCTAT
>JAKSUM010000174.1 GCA_024409025.1 bacterium
GAGTAGCGGGCGGTTTTGTATGAGTGTGAAATCAAAAAACAGAGGGAAAAACAATGCTGCTTAGTCTTGCGCTTATCGGATCAATAGGTCTTATCGCCGGATATGCATGTGACAGGATAAAGCTTCCTAAACTTTTCGGCATAATAATGACAGGAATGATGCTTGGACCTCACTTTCTAAATCTTACAGACCCAAGAATACTGGCAATTTCAGACGAGCTACGTGAAATAGCGCTTATAATAATACTTACAAGAGCCGGACTCAATCTGAACATTTCGGATCTTATTAAAGTGGGAAGGCCAGCCCTTATGATGTGCTTCGTCCCCGCGACATTTGAAATATGCGGGATGGCAATCCTTGCTCCTACAATATTAGGCTTATCTGCAGCTGAAGGGGCACTGCTTGGAGCAATAACGGCAGCCGTATCACCGGCAGTCGTGGTTCCAAAAATGATATCACTTCAGGAGAACGGATGGGGGACAAATAAAAAAATTCCACAGATGATAATGACAGGCGCATCGGCTGATGACGTCTATGTAATCGTTCTGTTCGCATCCTTCGCATCGATAGTAAAAGGAGGACATGCAGATCCTACCGCTCTTACTGAAATACCTGTATCAATTATATCAGGAATAGCGGCTGGAGCAGTGCTCGGATTTATGCTTGCAAGGGCATTTAAGAAAATACAGATACGCGACAGCGAAAAAATAATAATAATGCTAAGCCTGTCATTTGCACTTATAGCAATTGAACAGGCATTACGCGGATATTTTTCAGGACTTCTTGCAGTAATAGGCATGAGCTGTGTGTTTCACATAAACAAGCCTGATGCGGCAAAAAGAATATCTGACAAATATTCCAAGCTTTGGGTTGCTGAGCTTATGCTGTTCTGGCTTGTAGGATGTTCTATAGATCTGACATATGCGTCAGAATTCGGAATTTCAGCGGCAATGCTCGTATTTGGAGCCCTTCTTTTCAGAATGACAGGCGTATTTCTATGCGTTACAGGAACAAACCTAAATATAAAGGAAAAATTTTTCTGCATGGCAGCATATATACCAAAAGCCACAGTCCAAGCGGTTCTTGGAGGTCTTCCACTGTCAATGGGGCTTGCATGCGGAAATGCGGCTCTCACAGTTGCGGTAGTAGCAATACTCATAACCGCGCCCTTAGGGGCATTCTCAATAGACATTCTGTACAAAAAATGCCTAAAATGCGAAAAACCATAAAAAAATCCTGAACCGTATGGTTCAGGATTTTTCCATTATTTAAATGTCAGGCTTATATAGGATTATTTTATGCTTATATAGGATTTCTTTATATATTTATCAGATTCTTCAAGATCCTTATTCATTCCCTTTCCGTAAAGAGAACACAGTCCAAGAGAAAAGCTGCTGAACGCAAGCCCTTCAGGTCAGCCTCCTTATATAATTCAACAGCTTTATCCCAGTCTTGAATGACTCCATCTCCGCTTGCATATGCAACCCCAAGACGATATATTGCCGAAGCATTGCCCTTGTCAGCAGTTCTTCTAAGCCACATTAATCCTTTGGAATAATCTCTTTTACAGCCCATACCTTTCATAAGATAATACCCCAAAGCACATTCAGCAGAAGTATTTTCATTCAAAGCCGCCTTATTAATCCAGTAAAAGGACTCCGATAAATCCGTCTTAAACACCTTTGGCGGATTCTGATAACTGACATCAGAAAAAGCAAAACCTACTGCCAGCTGAGCCTCATTATCTCCATTAAGCGCCCTGTCATAAACACACAATGTCTTAGACCTTATTACAGAATCCTCATCTTCGGATATTGAATATTTTTCAGTATTAAAAGAATAGTCTCCGGAACATATTGCAGATATGGCATCTTTATCCCCGCCATCAGCCATCTGCTTCATATCACAAAAAAAAGAAAATTCTCTTCATTATGAAATCAAAAACATCCGACAATAGCAAAAAATGCTCCCCCTTCAATCTAAAATTTCAAAATCTCATATTCCCTTTTTATAAGTATCTTTTTCTAGAGAAGAATTCTTTTTCTTTCTTTGCGTATTCCTCGTATTTTTTCAAGTCCTTTTTCATGCCTTTGCCGTATTTATAGCAATATTTTAAAGAGATGCATGCAGAATCAAAGCCCTTGTCTTCAGCTTTTTTATATAATTTGACAGCCTTATTCCAATCCTGAGCGACTCCATTTCCGCTTGCATAGGCAACTCCAAGACGATATATAGCAGAAGGATTTCCCTTGTCAGCAGCTTTTTCAAGCAACCTAAATCCCTTGGCATAATCTCTCCTGCACCCCGTCCCTCTCATAAAGTAATATCCTAAAATACATTCGGCAGACGCATTTCCATTATCGGCAGCCTTCTGTATCCAATAAAAAGATTCCCTATAATCAATACTAAAAACACTGCATGGATTCTGATATCGTATATCACCAAAAGCCAAGCCTATTGCAAGCTGAGCCTCATTATCTCCATTAAGCGCTCTGTCATAGAGCATATATGTCTGACAGCGCATTACTTCCGCTTCAGCTTCAGTGACAGGATATCTTTTCCTGACAAAGCTGTAATCACCGGAGCACAAGAAATCTACAGCCTGCCTGTTTCCGCTCTCAGCTGCATTTTCAACATATTCCGTTGCACGAGAGGGACCGCCCAGAGACAGGTCTTCTGCTGAACCCTCTGCTTTTATGGTCAGAAGCTTTGACTTATCTCCTTTTTTATCATAATACAAAAAAAAGCTCACCTTCCTGTAGAAGTCAGCCAAAGGCTCCCCATAAGCAAGATATAATGCTTTCATACTTGAAACAGTCTCGTCGCCTTTGACAAAATCGCCTGCTTCAATGCACTCGTTTATTGCCAAAAAGAAATGCTTAAACGCCCTATGATGCCTGCATCTTGCATAACAGTCAAAGGCATTGACATCACTAAAAGCATTTCTCTCCTTATCTGAAAGAAAGCAGATTAGAATCCTGTCAATAGGATTAGTCTCATAGCCGTCATAGGCGGCAGCATAAGGAAATCCCTTTTCCGCAGCTCTGAGAATCAGCCTGAAGCCCCTGTAAGGCCTGCAGTTCAGAAGCGCCTTTAAATCCGAAGGAACCAGCAAGACTTCAAAATTATCATACATACATCCAAGAATGTATTCAGCCATCAGGCATCCTTCTTTTTGCGCCTTCTTCACATACCGTAGAGCAGAATCGCAATTTTTATTATCTAAAGCCATTACAGCAAGATAGGCTGAAGCCAGAGGGCATCCGCTTGCAGCAGAATCCTCAAAGAAAAAATTAGCCTTAGTTAAATTTACAGGAATTGATTTTCCCTCATAAAGACATATTCCATAGTTGCATTTTCCTGCAGAACAGCCGTCTTCGGCAGATTTTTTATACCACCTGCATGCCTCTCTCATACATCTCTCAGTGCCATAAAAATATTCAAAACAGATGCCGAGCGCGCATTCAGCATTGGCATTGCCTTTTTCCGCTGCTTTCTTAAAAAAATTAAAAGCCTTGTCAAAATCCTGTTTTACGCATTTTCCCGCAAAATAAAAACAGCCGGCATTGAATTCTGCAGGAGCAAAGCCCTTTTCTGCCGCTTTTAAAAATTCCTTAAAGGCATTTTCATAATCTCCGGAAGCATAAAATTCAGCGCCTTTTCTGAATTCTTCAGCTCCATCGCCTTTAAGCTCTGAAGAAAGCTCCGGATAAGCCATCGCCGCATACGGATTTACAGAGTCAAGCGCTTCAGATATTCCCCCTGCAGAATTATGTCCTTGAGGCTCTTGAGTAAAATGCCAAAAATAAATGAAAACAGCAAAGATGCAGAATATT
>JAKSUM010000175.1 GCA_024409025.1 bacterium
GATATGAGCAGACTTGATGAACTCATTAAAGAACTATGTCCCGATGGCGTGGAGTTTAAACGGCTTGGAGATGTTGCGAATTACTCAAATCAAAGAATTGATGCACAACTAATAAATGCAGAATCTTATGTAGGAGTTGAAAACCTACTTCAAAACAAACAAGGCAAAACAACAGCTAATACATTCCCCAAAACAGGTAATGTTATTCAATTTAAAGTAGGAGATATCTTAATTGGAAATATCCGACCTTACCTTAGAAAAATTTGGCTTGCAGACTGTAACGGTGGTTCAAATGGAGATGTTCTAATAATTCAGATAAAAAATAGAAAATATATTACTCCAGAATTTGCATATTATATACTTTCATCAGATAATTTTTTTATTTATGATAATAAAAATGCAAAAGGCGCTAAAATGCCAAGAGGTGATAAATCTGCTGTTTTAAACTATCTAATCCCCGTTCCGCCTCTGCCTATACAGGAAGAAATTGTCAGAATACTTGATAAATTTACAAGCCTTACAGCGGAGCTGAAGGCGGAGCTGAAGGCGGAGCTGAAGGCGAGAAAAAAACAGTACGAATATTATAGGGACGCCCTGCTTACATTCGATGAAGATAAAGAAAAAACGGAAAAATTAAACAGACTTATCAAAGAACTATGTCCCGATGGTGTGGAGTATAAGCGGCTTGGAGATGTTGCTATTGACATGTTTCGAGGCAACGGAATTAAGCGTGATGAGATAACTGAAGAAGGCATTTCATGCGTTCGTTATGGAGAAATTTATACGACTTATGGAATACACTTTGATAAATGCTTCTCACATACTAAATTAGAAAATATAAAATCTCCAAAGTATTTTGAGTATGGAGATATTTTATTTGCAATTACAGGTGAAAATATTGAAGATATAGCTAAATCAACTGCCTATGTAGGACATGAAAAATGTCTTGCAGGAGGAGATATCGTGGTAATGAAGCATAAGCAAAATCCTAAATATATCTCTTATGCTTTAGGAACAAGAGAAGCACGGATTCAAAAGCAAGCAGGAAAAGTAAAAAGCAAAGTAGTCCACGCAAGCATTCCTTCGCTTAAAGATATCTCAATCCCCGTTCCGCCGCTGCCCATACAGGAAGAAATTGTCAGAATCCTCGACCGTTTCGACACTCTCTGCAATGACCTTTCCGCCGGATTGCCTGCAGAGATAGAAAAGAGGCAGAAGCAGTACGAATATTTCCGTGACAGGCTGCTGACTTTTAAGTCTAAGGAATAGGAAATATTTAATGAAAGGATTTTATTTATGAAAATCAAAGCATATTTTTTTTTCGTTCTTTTTTGTCTCTCTGCTTTCTGCTGCCCTATTCCGTCAGACTCGGCAGAGCTGCTTCTTAAAAGAGGAGAGAAAATAACTGTTCCTGACGGATTCGTAAAACTTTCTCCCGAAGTTTTCCAGTTTCAGAATAAGTTGACTATGTCCGTTGCCGAATGTGATGCCGGACCTCTGACATTGGACGACATAGCTCAGGAATGCTCTTTTGACAAGAGGGTCTCCTATAACGGAGTTGAGTTTGTCATGAAAAGGATAAAGTTTTCGGACGGATATTCCGAATCATACAGGTGCATTGTAAACAAAAGGATGTACACTATAGATTTTAGTGCCCCTGATGCCTCATATTCTAAGAAAATTGAAAATATAATTAAGACGTTCACGCCTTAGGCATGAAAAAAAAGCCGGATACAATATCCGGCTTTTTTATTAAGGATTACACTTCAAATTTGACGGGATTTTCGGATCCGGTCTTGTCAAAGCTTACATTATAGCACTGGGTTCTGCCTTTAACGAATTTCTGCCTGTTATGGACATGCCCCCATACCAGAGCGCTTACCTTGGGATGCCTGAATATGACTTCTCCAAGTCGTTTGCTTCCTGCATAGGCATTCCTGACGCATACCTCCGGAGCGGAGTTGTCTCTTGCCAATCCCTCTTTGAAGGGGACGCAGTGCATGACGATGACGATTTTTTTGACGGAATCCTCTATTGCCTTTATGTCCTCTTCGAGCTTATGTGTCAGCTTTGCGCAGAATTCCTTGTCGGTTCCTATTCCGTGCATGTATTCGATGTCATTGCTTCCCGTGACTCTTTTGAGGCCGAGCATTCCCATGATGCCTATTGCCTGAGTGCTGAAGTCCTCGTCAGTCAGCTCCTGCCATGATACCGGCTGACCGACAGGCTCTCCTTTTACGGTCCTTTTGAATTTCGAGCCGTTCGGCGGCGAATAGACCCTTACAAACGAGTAGTCAAACCAGCCTATGTTTCCTGCGAATCCAATGTCCTTGTAAACGACAGGCTCTTTTTCAAGAGAGTGGAAGCCGTATTTCCTGTATATCATGGGGAGGATTTTTTCATGCCTGTCGAGGGACGAGCCGTCTGTCGTCCAGAGATCGTGATTCCCTGCGACATACATTTTCTTGCCTCTGAATCCTGATATTGATTTAAGGAAGTTTTCAAGAGCCATATCGTTTGCCGGAGCTATGTCTCCGCCCAAAAGAAGGACGTCAGCGTCGCTTGAATTTATATTCCTTATCATTTCGGGCATTTTGGCGTCATTTTTTGGTATATGCAGATCTGATACCGCTATTATTTTCATGTGATTATTCCTTTTCTTTTAGTGGATCCTGTCGCCGTTTGCAGCGCCCTTGTCAGGACGCAGCACGAATATTTCTTCGCCCCGTTCTCCGGCAGCAGTGAGCATTCCCTCCCTGAGTCCGTATTGCATCTGGCTCGGCTTGAGGTTCGCTACTACAACAACCTGTGTTCCTATGAGATCTTCAGGGCTGTATGCGGACTTTATGCCTGCAAAGATGTTCTTGGTTATTCCTCCGCCTATGTCTACTGTGAGATGAAGGAGCTTTTTGGCTTTCTCGACATGCTCTGCCGTCTTGATTGTGCCGACTCTGAGATCTACCTTCATGAAGTCCTCTATTGTGCATTCAGGGGCGATTGGCTCCTTGAGAGGCTCTATTTTCTCTTCCGCCTTCTTTGTCTCCGCCTGATTCTCCGCTATTGTCTCTTCGGTCATCTTCTCTATCTGGGCGCTTTCGACCCTGCTTGCAAGATGGGGCATCTTAGGCATTTCCCTGTTCTCTACGGATGCGTCTATGCTGCTCCAGTCCATACTGCCTGTTCCGAGATTTTCCTCTGCTATTGCCGCCATTGCCGGCATTACGGGCTTTATGTAAAGCATAAGGATTCTGAAGGCTTCGAGGATTGCGGTTATCTTTGCCCTTGCCTTTTCGGGCTCTGTCTTTGCGAGCGTCCAAGGGGCGCTGTCCTCGACAAACTTGTTGGCTATGTCCGCAAGCCTGCATATCTCCCTCATTGCCTTTGAATATTCAAGGCTGTCATAGCATGAGATTATCTCGTCCTTTGAGGCTTTTATCATCCTGATGAAGTCTTCGTCTTCAGGAAGAATGCTTCCGGTTTTGGAGCCGAGGGACTTTGCAAGAATGGATGACGATCTTACTCCGAGATTGGCGAGCTTTCCGACGATGTCGGAGTTTACCTTTGCCTTGAAGTCCTCAAAATTGAGATCTATGTCTGCGAGAGTTCCGGAGAGCTTGCAGGAATAATAGTATCTGAGGAATTCGGGATTGATGTTCCTTGCGAATGTTGACGCCTTTATGAAGGTTCCTCTGGATTTTGACATCTTTTCGCCGTTTACCGTGAGGAAGCCGTGAACGAATACAGTCTTGGGAGTGTTGTAGCCTGAGCACATGAGCATTGCAGGC
>JAKSUM010000176.1 GCA_024409025.1 bacterium
TTTTTAGTTTATTGTGATGAAACTGCTTTAAAAAGCTAATCTGCTATGGACAGCTCTATTGCCGCCTTCATTGCATGCATTGAGGCTGTCTTTCTTACCCTGTCTCGCTTGTTTCCGAGATGCAAATCCCTTGTAATGGCTTTTTTGTCTGTGATTACTGACACGAAGACATGTCCAAGCTCTTCCTCGGAAGGGGCTGAGGGGCCTGCGTATCCGGTGATGCCGATTCCTATGTCCGTATTGAAAAGCTTTCTGCATGCTGCAGCCATTGATTCCGCCGTCTCTTTGGATACTACCCCGTATTTCCGTATGACATTTATTTCTGCTCCGAGAACTCCTGATTTTATATCTTCGGAATATGACACTATGCCTCCAGGGAATACCTCCGATGCCCCTGGAACAGAGGTTATTCTTTCAGACAGCATTCCTCCGGTACAGCTTTCAGCGCATGATACGGTCATTTTTTTGTTCCTCAGAAGTGAAACAAGGCCTTCCTCCATCGCTCCGCTGTCTATTGCATATATGAAGCGTCCGAGCCTTCTCCGTATTTCCATGACGGCAGGTTCTGTCATTTCAAGGGCTTCCTTCCCTGAAGGGGCTTTTGCGGTAACCCTTATAAGAACTTCTCCGAATTTGGCATAAGGGGCAACTGTCGGATTGGCATGATCATTCATCATATCTATCAGTTTTGATTCCGCTTCGGATTCTCCTATTCCGAAGAGTCTTATGAATCTCGACTTTATGGTGCCTCCGCTTTTTTCCTTCAGTGCCGGAAGCAGCCTGAATTCAGTCATTTTGGAGCATTCGTCCGGAGGACCGGGAAGCATGAATATCATTTTCCCTTCATGTCTTATAAGTATTCCGGGAGCAGTTCCCCAGTCATTTGTTAATATCTCCGCGCCTTCGGGGATGAGTGCCTGCAGATCATTGTTTGGTGTCATTTCCTTTCGGATTTTTTTGAAGTATTCCTTTATGCCGTCTCTTACATGTTCATTAAGGGACATTTTCAGCCCGAGATAATCCGCTATTGTCTTTTTTGTAAGATCGTCGCATGTCGGGCCAAGTCCCCCTGTAAATATTATTATTTCGCTTCTTGAAAGGGCTGTCCTTAAGGCATCTGAAAGTCTTGACGGATTATCTCCCGTAACGCTGTGATGGAATACGTCTATTCCCGCTTCCGCAAGCCTTTCGGATATAAGCCTTGCGTCCTCATTGGCAATCTCTCCCAAAAGAAGCTCTGTCCCTACTGATATTATTTCAGCTGACGCGCTCATTTTTTATTCCTTTCCAAAATCGTAAAAAAAAGCCCGCTTCATAAAGAAGCAGGCCTGATGCTATTCTCAGCAGCCGCTGCCGTTATCCGGGGGGACTACATAGCAGGAGTGGATTTCGTTCAGCTCGGCTGATTCGTTTTCATTCCAGAACATGTTTTTTCCTCCTTTCACAATTTTAAAGCAGCTTTATCTGTTTCTGATCAGCAACCGGTATCTCTGTCCGGAGGAGGACATACATAGATTGAATGGATCTCATTGATGTTGATGTCTTCTGCTTCGTAGAACATTAGCGTCAATTCCTTTCTGTTTGATCGATATCTGTTTAATACCTGATTTTATTATATATGTTTTTTGCGACTATTGCAATAAGCGGCATATAATTTAACAATTGTCGCATTTTTTTTACAACTATCTGTATTCAGGATTTTCTATGACGCCTTCAAAGAGGGGCATATTGCTTTCCGTGTCCATTATTACGAACATGAAGGGCCTGTCCGCTCTGAATTCCTTGGGCTTTCTTGGCATCATGCATTTTGTCATCATGGCTGCGGTTACCGCTGCCGCTTCCGTACCCTGCTCATTGACATCTATGTATGTTTTGTGCAGTATCCGTGATATTCTCAGGCCTGGGGCTATTCTGCTGAAATCCGCGGCATATCCGAAAGCGCTTCTTATTCCCATTTTCTTAAATCCTGACGAGAGCTCCTTTTCATATTCCGTTTTAAACTTCGGAATGGCTATATTTACTTCTTCAAAGCTTGACCCGTCAAGTGCGTCAGTTATTTTTTTTGACGTGATGTTTGAAACAAAGCGCTTAATGTCGGTGCCTTCGGATGGAAGCAGTACAAGCATTGACGCGCTTCTTCCCTTGTAGGGCATCGATATCATTTTAAAGCTGTCGTTTTCAAAATAGGAGACTCCGGTCTTTTCATGCATCATGCTTGCTGTCATGGAGCTTCCGTCGGATTTTTTGAAGGATTCTTTCCTTGTCATTGATTTTTTAAACGGAGTCTGCCATGTCCCGTTAAAGTATACCGCATTTATCAGGGCCACGTCTATGCCTGATGCTGAATTGATTATTTTTTTTATCTTTCCATGCGTCTTATCCGAGCACCAGCTGTTTATCTCTTCAGCTGATTTAAGCATGCGGGCTTCGGCATTGAAATACTTTGAGCATTCCTCCGAGTATTTTCTGTTTATCTCGTCTTTTGCCCATATCGAATTTGCCGATTCGATTGTGAGACAGCTGTCTGAGGAGATTGAGTCAATAAGGCTTTTGGATTCCTTTAGGATGGCTTCCCTGTCTTTTGATGCGGGAATTTTCAGCGCTTTGCGCATTTCCTTTTCGGTTCTGCCGTTCGCCCCGCATAGCGCCATATTCATTACCGTGCCTATGCTGTATGGCGATATGACGGTATTTGAGCCTTTTTCGTATATGTTCTTGAAAAGCTGCATTTCAGATTCGGCGATGCTTTCGGACATGCTTGCGCATTGTGCCGATGCTGCGGGCTTTGCCGCTTCAGGGACGCCTGTTGCAGGCGATGAGCATAACGCCGTTGCCAGAGCGGCTGTAAAAATGGCTGTTTTCTTCATAATGCCTCCTATTCCTTGAACCATCCGCTTGTATTGAATGATGTTGAATTCTTATGCTTTTCCTCATATTTTGCTGCTGCGAATTCAAGCATTTGTTCAAGCAGATCTCCGTATTTTATTCCTGTAGCTTCCCAAAGCTTCGGGTACATGCTGATTGAGGTGAAGCCCGGAAGTGTGTTTATCTCGTTTATATAGAGGGCTCCCGTTTCAGGATGCATAAGGAAATCGACTCTTGAAAGGCCGCTGCAGCTGAGGGCTGAGTATGCCTTTACTGCCATTTCCCTTATTTTTGCGATCTCTTCTTCGCTGAGCCTTGCGGGTATGAGCGTCTCTGTCTTTCCTGCCTCATATTTTGCGGCATAGTCATAGAATTCGTTGCAGGGGACTATTTCTCCGGGAATTGACGCCTTCGGCCTGTCGTTTCCGAGGACTGCGACCTCTATTTCCCTTGCGCTGTCGACAGACACTTCAGCCTGCGCGCAGAAATCGTACTCAAGGGCTGTGTCTATTGCTTTTTCCAATTCTGCCCTGTCGTGCGCTTTTGTTATGCCGACGCTTGAACCCGTATTGGCAGGCTTGACGAAGAGATTGTATCCGAGGCTTTCGCATTTTTTTATGACGGATTCCCTGTCCTCATTCCAGTCCCTTCTTGTGAAAAAGACGTCCGGAACTACGCTTATGCCCGCTGCTGCAAAGATTCTCTTTGATATGATTTTATCCATTGCAAATGCGCTGGAGGCTACTCCGCATCCGACATAAGGTATGCCCGACATTTCAAAAAGCCCCTGTATTGTCCCGTCTTCACCGTATGTTCCATGGAGTACGGGGAATATGGCATCAAGCTCTATCCTTTTTGAAAGGACTTTTCCGTTTTCACTGTCTTTAAGTATTATAAGCCCCTTAAAGTCAGGATCTG
>JAKSUM010000177.1 GCA_024409025.1 bacterium
AAAGATGATTTTCTTGACAGGAAATTTAAAGTGGGAATTGTCAAGGATAATGTTAATACTTCTGATGTGAACCAGAGAGATTAATAGGATTTTGCCGATGTTCCTTCATAATCAGCCAAGCCTTTAAAAGTCAGGAAAAAAGCCGCCCTCAGATGAGGACGGCTTTTATAATGTCTGTCAGATTATCTGCCGTGGCATTTTTTGAACTTTTTGCCGCTTCCGCACGGGCAGGGCTCGTTGCGCTCTACCTTTTTGAATGCATAAGGATTGATTCCGAGAATAATCTGCTCGATTTTTTCTTTGTCCTTGCCGCTGTCCATTGATTTCTTGAAAAGGCTGACCGCTCTTTCCTTGTTGCCGGCTGCGAGATAAATCCAAGCTGCGGGAAGGTTTACATACTGCATTGCTCCATCAAAATTGAGAGCTTCCGCCACGCATGCGCATGCTTCTTCATGCTTTCCGAGAGCCGATTTGGCAGCAGCTTCGTTAAGAAGTATGCCGGTGATTGTGAGAACATCGTCATAGCAGAAATACTTGTCTGCCGTTTCCTTCTCGCCATTGACAAGGAGTATGTGCTGGATGGTCCTGTCGTTTTTAAGGGTCTTGATTGCGGCAGCTTCTTCGAGAGCCTTTTCAGCCTTTTCATAGTTGCCCTTGAGATAGCTGATGATTCCGATATTGTTCTTTATGAGGCTGAGGTTCTCTTCCTCTTCCTTATAGGATTTCTCTGCTTTAAGGAAATTCTCTTCCGCTTCGTCCAATTCGCCCTTTTCCATAAGGAGGAATCCGAGGTTATTGAATACGTTTGACGTCTGCTCAGGATCCTTGGCAGCATATCTGTATTCATTGAGAGATTCTTCTTCTCTTGATTCCTTGTAGAGGCTGGCAGCAAGCCTGTAAGCGCTTTCGCATGCTTCCTTCTGGTTGCCGAGCTCTTCAAATATGGCTTTGCTTTCCTTGTAGTGGCTTATTGCCGTTGCGGAATTGCCCATTGTATCCTTTATGAAACCCATGTATCTGAGCTCCATTGCTGTATTTTCCTTGTCGCCTATCTGTTCATAGAGGCTTTTTGCTTTTTCAAAGCTGTTATAGGCTTCCGAATATTTGCCGAGTTTCGAGTAGTTTGTGCCTGCTGCGGTGTAGTTCTCAGCTTCTTTTACTCTTGGATCTGTGTTTTTGGTCTCAATGGCTTCTGACATTTTTTTACCCTTTCAATATATATATAATAAAAAAAATCATCTAAACAGTTCTGCCTGTTTTCTCGCCTCAGCGTCGCATTCCTCATTGAAGGAATGTCCGCTGTGTCCTTTTACGTATTCAAATGATACCTCGTGCCTGCTTTTTAGCTCGTAAAATTCCCGCCATAGTTCTTCATTTTTAACCGGCTTGCCGTCGGATTTGCTCCATCCAAGCTTCATCCACGAGTGTATCCATCCTTTTTCAAAAGGATCTATTACATATTTTGAGTCCGATACTATTCTGACAGAGCAGCTTTCCTTTAGTGCCTTCAGCCCCTCTATTGCTGCAGTGAGCTCCATTCTGTTGTTCGTGGTGGAATGTTCGCCTCCGCTTAGCTTTTTGCGTGCAGAGCCGTACTCAAGCACACAGCACCATCCGCCAGGGCCTGGATTGCCGGAGCAGGCTCCGTCAGTATAAATCGTGACATTCTTCATCAGAAAATCACTTCCTGTTAAAAATTGCTTTAGTTAATATACAATATGCATTTATTTTTTCCTGCATTGCCGATTATGCGCGCAGTGTGTTTTTTTCTTCCATTGCCTGTCTTTCGCAGGAGGTTTTTTTTGTATGTTGAATTTTTGTTTTGTTGAATTTATATTGGCAGGGCTTGTTTGATTGGCTATTTCTGATTTGCTTACAAAAAAAAATATTGATGGTGCGGTGCTTCTGATATCCGCAGCTTTTTCTGCTTTCTTTTCGGCAGAGATAGGATGTGATATTTGCAGAAATTCTTTCTGGAAGGAGCCTGTCATGAATGTACCTGCAATAGTGCGTAATGAGCGCTTGAAGCCTGCTTCCAGAGATTATCTGGCAGGCATTTCTTCCGTTCTTGGCTATGATAAGGCTGTCTCAAGGAAAAGCCGCATTTCACAGCCTTCCTCTTCACAGGAGCCGGAGATTAATCTGCAGGATGCGGTACTTAAAGGAGTTATTGCCGGAGATTCTGGAGGATTTGCCGTAATACTCTCCAATGGTGTCGAACATGTGGTTACCGAAGGCGAAAGTATTGGCTCAAACAAGATAATATCAATATATGAGGATAGGGTGATTATGAGATCCGAAGGTGGGGCTCTTTCGGAATTATCCCTTGGCTATGGCGCTTCAGCTTTAATTGATGAGGGTTCAGGCAATGTCTCGGATGATGAATCACAGTCTTCCGATTCTTCAGTAAGGGAAGTCTCTAAAAGGGAATTTTTGGATTTATTTGAGCCTCCGGACAAGCTTATGAATGACATACAGCTTTCTCCGCAGGCTAAAGACGGATCTCCTTATGGAATAAGGATTGTCGCACTTGATCCCAAATCCCTTATGTCATCCAAGATGGGACTTTCTGCCGGAGACATAATACTTTCAATTAATAATAAGCCGCTTTTTACTCCTGAGGACGGAATGGCTGCATATATTGCTATGAAGAACGAGGATGAAATCGTATTCAAGCTTGACAGGGGCGGTTCTGTTTCCGAGCTTAAGGTAGTTTTCAGATAGTTTGAGAGGTTTTTTATGAATAGAAGAAAAAGACTTGCTTTAAGAGGATTCACATTTCTTGAAATAATGGTCGTTGTTGCGATTCTTGCGATTCTTGCAGGCCTTATAATACCCAATTTTGTGGGAAGGGCGGAGGATGCGAAAAAGACACAGGCATCTGTGCAGATAAGGGAGATTATGAAGGCTCTTGAGCTGTACAGGCTGGATAACGGCTCTTATCCTTCAACGGAGCAGGGACTTAAGGCTCTTGTCGAAAAGCCTTCCGGAGAGCCAGAACCTGTCAAATGGAAAAGATATATGGATAAGGTTCCTCTTGATCCTTGGAAGCATGAGTTTGTCTATATATGCCCAGGAATCGATCATAGGGAAAATCCTGATGATGACGAGGAAGAGGATGAGAATAACGTATATGTAAGATTTGATTTAAGCTCACTGGGGCCTGACGGCACTGAGAGCGATGATGACATAAACAGCTGGAATCTTTCAGATAACTAATTTCGGGGAGGACAACGAATGTCTGTCAATATATCACAGGACGAGCGGCTTCTTTTGGAGCTGCTGAAAAGAGCTGTGCAGCAGGGAGCCAGCGATTTGCATATAGCCGGAAATGCTCCTCCGGTTCTGAGAGTCAGGGGAGAGCTGATGCCTCTTACCGCTCTTGGCGTGATAACGCCTGAAATATCCCAGAAAAGGGTGTTTGCAATTCTCCCCGAGTATCAGCAGGAGGAATTCATAACCGATAAGGAATTTGACTTTGCATATGAGGCACCCGGAATTGGGCGTTTCCGTGTAAATGTCTTCTTTGAGAGGAATGCTATAGGGGCGGCATTCAGACGTATTCCTGACGAGCCTATTCCTATGGCCAAATTGGGACTTCCTGCGGTGCTTCCAAAGCTTTGCGAGAAAAAGAGCGGTCTTCTTATCATTTCCGGAGCTACCGGAAGCGGAAAGACTACAACTCTTGCAGCCTGTATAGATTATATAAATTCGCATTACAGCAGGCATATAATCACGATTGAGGATCCTATAGAATATATACATAAGAATAAAAAATC
>JAKSUM010000178.1 GCA_024409025.1 bacterium
TTGACGCCCCACCGAGCAAATCAAGAGCTTTTTCTATCGCATCACGGGATTCTGCGTAAGATCCTACCCTGCAGATTGCAGTCTTCGGATCATTTTCAAAAGGCATAATATTACTTCCTCACACAGCATTTGTATATGTTGTTATCTTTTAAGTTTCCAATATATTTTCCTTCTTTACAATACATATTTAAAAAATAAAAAAACTCCGCAATAAAATCATTGCAGAGCCATACAAACTTTATTCTATATGTTCTTATCTAAATCATCACCGTTAATCTGGCCTATTGCAAAATACTTTACAATACCCTTTTCATCAACAATAACAGTTCTTGGAATGCTCACAAGATTATAGGCCTTGGCAGCCTCCTCATCTGAATCAAAATATACAGGAAATTTATATCCGTTCGATTTGACAAGCTCTATTGCATTATTCCTTGTTGAAGCATCGTCAACGCATACCATAAGGAATACTACTTTTTCCTTATCATATTCGGCATATGCCTTATCAAAATCCGGAAGCTCCTTTTTGCATGGAGGGCACCATGACGCCCAAAAATTAACAACAACCTTCCTGCCAGCAAAATCAGAAAGCTTAACAGGTTTGCCTTCAGAGTCATAGGCTGTAAAATCAGGAGCCTTCCTGCCCTGCATATCTCCGCCATCATCTGTTCCCGAATCAACGCATGATGCTGAAAAAAAACACATAAAAAGAATAGCAAAAGCTGATAAGGCAAATTTCAAATTCATATAAGAACCTCCTAAAAGCTAAAAACAGCCCGTATCCTCCCCATAAATCCAAAGACCATTAAAAGTCCAATAAGAAACACGCCGCATATTATATTTATAATCCTGTAATTTCTCTTTATAAAACCGAATAGACCTTTAAGCCTGTCTATAATGAGAGCGGATATCAGAAAGGGAACCCCAAGTCCGAGAGAATAGAAGAATAGAAGAATCCCTCCTTTAACGGCTGTTCCTGAAGCAGAAGCAAGCATAAGAGCAGATCCAAGGAACGCTCCAACACACGGAGTCAGGCTTACAGAAAATATCGTACCAAAAATAAATGCTGATATTATGCTGCCGGCATTTATCGACGTCTGCATACCCTTAAAAAAAGGCAGAGGAACAACCTCCATATAAGCAAGGCCGAATATAATAATTATAATACCAGCAACAAGCTCCACAGTCTTGTGATGAGAAGCTAAAAAATGACCGAGAGTCCCTGCGAATAATCCGAGCAGGCAAAAAACCAGAGTAAATCCGGCAACAAAAGCCAGAACCCTGCTAAAAATCTTGCCTTTCTCCTCTTCACCGCAGGCAAAGTAAGAAATATATATGGGCAGCATCGGAAGCATACATGGCGATATAAATGAAATTATTCCTTCAGTAAATGTGAGGATATATTCCAAATTGTTTTCCCCCTGCTATCTCTTATTTATTTCAAATTCAAAAACATGGACATTCCATGTTGAAAATGCTTTTCCAACCCCGCTGACCACAAAATAAAGAGTCCCTGACGAGCCGGGCTGAACGGCAGATCCGCTTCGGGATACGAAAACAGCCGTTCTCCTGCCGACAGGCTCCCCGTCCAGCGATAAGTCAAAATTTTCCGCCCTTACAGAATACACCGGAACAGAAGAACGATTATCGACCTTCAGCTCAACGCACACGGAATCAGCCCCCTGCCTGACAACCCTTGCAATACTGCAGTCCGCCCTGCCTGAAGATGATTCAGCATAAGAAGTATGATCGGCTCCAGATACCTGAGAAATAATGCTTTCGGCATGCTTTACCGCATCATCAGAAAATGGCGGCCTTTTACATTTAAGGAATTCCTTAAAGCATTTTACAGCATCATTTGCAGCTCCGATCCTGTTTTCGGCCTCATAAACCAGTCCTTTATAATAATAAGCCCATGCCAATTCTTTTCCTGTTCCAGGAGTTCCAGGGGCAATGCCGGCATATGCTTCAAGAACAGCGTCAGCATCGGCTGAGGCCGATTTAAAATCGTCAAGCCTTATAAAAGCGAGAGCCCTGTTGGCAAGAGCAGAATAATTCATAGGAGCATGTTTCAGAGCTGTAGTAAAATCAGAAACGGCAGCTCTGTAAAGACCGGAAAACAGGTATAGCTCTCCTCGGGCATTATATCCGTCGCTGTATTCGGGATACAGGGATATAAGCCTGTTTATAACGGCAAGAGCATCCTTATCATTGCCTGCAGCAAGCAGAGCCCTTGCTCTTCCGGCATAAGCGGAACACATATCCTTCTTTAGAAATATCGCTCTCATAAAAGCCTTTTCAGCCTTATCCGGAACACCTTTGGAGAGAAGGATTCTTCCCATCAGACAGTATGCCGAAGCATTTGAAGAATCAGCCTCTGCCGCCTTTTCAGCCATAGTAAGGGCAGAATCATAATCGCCATGCTGAAAAAATCCTTCAGAAGCGGATTCAAATCTGGCCGACTCCTCTTTAGACGCATATGAGGCGACAGGAAAGAGAAGCAATATAAGGAGTAAGGGTATAATAGACGTTTTCATGCCTGATTGCGCTCTTTCTCCAGTCTCTTTTCTTCATTTACATTATAGTCAAGCTCTGCAATACCTGCAATATTATATATTGCGAGAAAATCCGCAAGCGCAACCTGCCTTCGCCGCTTGGAATCAAAAATGGCGAACATCTGCGGAAGGAATCGCATGAGGGCCCAAATCATTAATATTGTCGTAGGCAGTATAATATAAAGATATTTCGCCATAACAATAGAATCGACAAGACCTCCGTTAACAATGCCCGTCACTGCAAAGTATAATACGGCAAGAATAAACAGTATTGACATCCAGATAAACCATTTTCTTCTTTTCTCATCATTTTCATCAGCGAGCTTCTTCTTAGGAATATCCCCGTTACAGTATATTCCCTTGAATCCGTCAACACCGCATTTATATAGAGCGCCATGGTATCTGTAGGTTACAATCCAAAACGGCACATAATATGTCTTCTGGGCGTCTTTTCTTATCTGTGACTCGATATTAACCTTAACATCGGCATCAGGCTTGCATCCGGCCTTAGTCTTAGCCTGTCTTTTGAAGTTATCTTTAAGCAGGGGAAGAATCTTCTCATCATAAATATTATCAAGATCCGTGTTGAACGAGAGGATCGGCACATGAGCGAAATCATCCAGATCCTTAAGAGGCTTAACATCCGTTATTTTCTGCTCCATAGCAAGACAGAAAAGGCTGTTCAGACAGTCCGGAGTATTATCACATCCCTGAAGCGTTATTCTGAACGGATCCCTGCCTCTGTTTTTCTTGCTGACAATCCTATTGCCCTTAGGTATATCCACCTGCCAGCGGAATCTGCCCTCTCCCTCAAACACATAAACAGGAATATAGACAGCATCAATAAATTCAGGCTGAAAATCGACAAGCGCATCCTCAGGAACATCCTCATTATTCATAAGCCATGTGCCCATAAGCTTTGCCGCAAGCTTTCTGCTGACCCTGAAGGGATATATTTCGTCTGGCAGAGGGACAATAAGCAGCTCATGCTTTACATAAGAATATCTGCGGCTGCAGGAAGGGCACTTAAGGCTGTGTTCGTCAAGAGGCTCAAGATAAGTGTATCTCTTTTTACTTGAAAAACATGACAGGCAGTGAGGCATAAACCATGAAACTATATCGGAAGCCTTTTCATGCTTTCCCGAAATGAAGAAATGCCTGCAGAAAGGGCAGAAAGCCGCTTTCGTCCTGAAAAAAAAAAAAAAAAGAACAACT
>JAKSUM010000179.1 GCA_024409025.1 bacterium
TGGAGGTTCGAATTTGATGGCATCAAATTATTCTCAGGAACCTGATGAAGAAATCGTAAAAAAAGCCTAAGGCGGAGAGGAGTTTGCGACAGAATTCCTTATAAACAAATACAGGAATTTTGTAAGAGTCAAGGCTAAATCGTATTTTCTTATCGGAGCGGATAAGGAAGATATAATACAGGAAGGAATGATAGGGCTCTATAAGGCAATAAGGGATTTCAGGGCCGACAAGCTCTCATCATTCAAAGCATTTGCGGAGCTCTGCATAACGCGTCAGATAATAACTGCCATAAAGACAGCCACAAGGCAGAAGCACATACCGCTGAATTCCTATATATCCCTTAACAAGCCTATCTATGATGACGATTCAGACAGAACAATGCTTGATATACTTTCGGGTACAAAGGTCACGGATCCCGAAGAGGTATTCATAAGCCATGAATTGTCAGACGATCTCAGGGAGCGTATACAGGAAAACCTGAGCGAGCTTGAATCGCAGGTGCTTCTTTCATATCTTGAAGGAAAGAGCTACCAAGAAATGGCAAAAGAGCTGAACAGGCATGTCAAGTCAATTGACAATGCTCTTCAGAGAGTCAAGAGAAAAATAGAAAAAACTCTCGGTGAAAAAAATTTTTAGGAGCGAAAATGAAGTACATTTGCAATATCTGCGGATATGTATATGATCCTGCTGAAGGAGACGAGTCGGCTGACATAGCCCCCGGAATCCCCTTCGAAGATCTTCCCGATGACTGGGTATGCCCGGTCTGCGGTCTTGGCAAAGAGGAATTCGAGCCTGAAGAATAAAAATAGCATAAAAAGCCGCTGCTTTAAAAGCAGCGGCTTTTTTGCGTCATTAAGGAGTCACATGAAGAAGAAAATCCTTAGTAAGACTTAAATACTCCTCACTATAGTGATGCCTGCCGTATTTTTCTATAATTATGCTTTCATAGAGGCATTCGCTCCTATGAAACGAAAACATGCACATGGCTCTTGAAGGGCTTTTGCCCGGAACAGGGATAACCTCAGCCTTCCTTATCATAAACAGCCCCCTTTCAAAAGCCTTCTTCTCAAAATCAGGGGCGGAAGAAAAAGGAATTATAACAGAAAATATCCCATTATCTGAAAGCAGAGACGAAGTCCCGTCCAAAAGAGAGTCATAGCTAAGGGAAAAGGACGAATGCTTAGCCTTGGCCTTTGCCTCAGATACAGGAAGAAAACCGTCATTATAAAAAGGCGGATTTGAGATAACGGCATCATACTTTACGGCACAACGGCTTGCGAATTCCTCAAGCTCGGAATTAACAAATTCCGTTCTGCCGCTAAAAGGAGAATTTCGGCCATTAATTACAGATTCGTCAAAAGAATCGGAATCAGGCTCTATTCCTGTTACAAAAGCCTCTTGATTTCTCTGAGCCGACATAAGCGCGATAAGTCCGCATCCGCTCCCGATATCAAGAACCCTACAGCCTCCGACATATCCCCATGCCCCCATAAGGACTCCGTCAGTTCCAACCTTCATTGCAGAATTCTTATGGATTAAGGAAAAATGCCTGAAATGAAATATATCCCCGTTTCTTGCTCCCATTTATTTCTGAAGCTCCGGCAGAATTTTGACAAAATAGTCAAGAGACGAAGGATTTGCAAGAGCATCCCTGTTAGTGACATCTCTCCCGTTAAGAATATTGGTAACCGCACTCTCAACCTTTTTCATATTGAGGGTAACAGGAACCTCCGGCATCTCCATAATGACAGCAGGAACATGCCTTGGCGAAGCCTTCTCCCTAAGCGTCTTTTTTATGAGCTTCTTCAAATCCTCGCTGAGAACGGCTCCGGCCTTCATCTTAACAAAGAGGACAATCCTCTGATCGCCGTTAATAGTCTGCCCTATTGCAAGGCTGTCCTCTATCCCATCAAGCTTTTCCACCTGATTATAAATCTCCGAAGTGCCGATCCTTACACCAGAAGGCTTCAGAACCGAATCGGATCTCCCGTAGAAGCTTATTCCGCCCGTATCCGAATGGAACATGACATAATCGCCATGGCGCCATATCCCAGGATATTTTTCAAAGTATGCAGATTTATACTTCGATCCGTCAGGATCATTCATATCGGCATCGATGGAGCCGGAGCCTCGCATACAAGCTCTCCCTGCCTATCCTTTACCGGCCTGCCGTCATCGTCATAAGCGTTTATCTTCATTCCGAGTCCGGGTCCCTGAAGCTCATCGGAATAAACAGGACTCATAGGATTGCCTGAGGCGAAACAGCCATTTATGTCAGTTCCTCCGGATATGGAATTAAAATGAAGATCCTTCTTTATTGACTCATACACATAATCAAAGCCAGCCGAAGAAAGAGCGGAGCCTGTCTGGGATATCGACCTCAAAGCTGAAAGATCAGCACTATGCCTGAAGCCCTGCGATATAAGAGAATGTATATAGCTGGCGCTCAGACCGAAAACAGTAACCCTTTCCTCCTCAAGCACTTTCCATATGGCGGAAGCGTCGGGCCATGAGGGATTGCCGTCAAACAGGACAAGCGAAGCTCCAGTGCCAAGAGCCGCAAGCATCCAATTCCACATCATCCAGCTGCATGTGGATATATAAAGAAGCCTGTCACCCTCCTTCAAATCGGAATGAAGGGCAAGCTCTTTGAGCTGGTTTATAAGAAGACCTGCAGCAGACTGAACCATGCATTTGGGCTTTCCGGTAGTGCCGGAAGAAAACATAATGACAAGGGGATGCGATGAAGGAAGCTGGGCAAATTCAAAGCTATCATCAGGAGATGAAATGAAGCTTTCAAGCCTTTCCGCCCCATCAAAAGAAGCTGTGGCATCGCCTGCATAATGAGCTATTACCGTTTTCCTTACAGACGGAATTCCTGCAGCTATTTTCTCGGCATTTTCAAGAACATTGAACACCCTGCCCTTATAAAGATACCCGTCAGCAGTTACAAGAATCTTAGGAGAAGCCTGACCAAGCCTGTCAACAGCCGCAGCAGGACCTATATCAGTAGCGCATGAGCACCATATAGCCCCTATAGATGCGGAAGCAAGCATGGCAACGACTGTCTCGGGAATATTAGGCATATATGCAGCAATGGCATCGCCGGGCTTTATCCCAGCCCTTTTGAACGACGACGCAAGCCCTGTAACCATTCCATAGAGCTCTTTAAATGAAATCTCACGCCTCTCAGAGCTCTCTCCCCTGAAAACGATAGCAGTTTCCATGCTGTCACGACGCTTGAGAATATTCTCGGCATAATTCAGCTCCGCATCAGGAAACCATTCGGCTCCAGGGAAAGCAGACAGATTTCTGACAGGAGCAGAATACGGCCTGGAAGCCTTTATCTCAAGAAAATCCCATAAAGCTCCCCAAAAATCAGATATAGAGCTTACAGACCATTCATAAAGCTCCTTATAGCAGGACATAGCCATCGAAAACCTTTTATTGGCATATTCCATGAATCGGCACATATTAGTATTGCGTATCTGCTCCTCTGAAGGAGCCCATAAAAGCTTTTTCATAAATAGAATCCCCCTCCGGCTATTTCATAAAATCTTATACGATATTAAAACAGACCCTTTATTTTTCCAGAAGCATCAATATCCATATTTTCAGCGGCAGGAATTTTAGGCAGACCGGGCATCTTCATTATATTTCCGGCAAGAGCGACTATAAATCCGGCACCAGCAGAAACCTTAAGCTCCCGTACAGCTATGCTGAAATGTTCCGGAGCCCCCAAAAGAGCCGGATT
>JAKSUM010000018.1 GCA_024409025.1 bacterium
CCTACGAGCTTGGCAAGCCTTTCCTGAAGCTTTTCCCTGTCGTAATCGGAATCGGTCTCATCGATCTGGGTTCTGATCTGGTGGATTCTTGCGGTGATGTCCTCATCAGCGCCTTCGCCGTCAACAATCGTTGTCTCGTCTTTGCTGATCTTGATCATCTCAGCGCTTCCGAGCATATCGATTGTTGCGTTTTCGAGCTTGATTCCAAGGTCATCGGTTATTACCTGGCCGCCTGTGAGGATAGCGATATCCTTGAGCATCTCTTTTCTTCTGTCGCCGAATCCGGGAGCCTTTACAGCGGCAACCTGGAATGTTCCGCGGAGCCTGTTGACTACGAGAGTTGCAAGAGCTTCGCCGTCTACGTCCTCAGCGATGATGACGAGAGGTCTCTGGAGCTGGACAACCTTTTCAAGGATGGGGAGAAGATCAGCTATTGCGGATATCTTCTTCTCGCTGATAAGAATGAAGGGCTTCTTAAGCTCTGCCACCATCTTGTCAGAATCAGTTACGAAATAAGGGGATACATAGCCTTTGTCAAACTGCATTCCCTCGGTGTGCTCGAGAACTGTTGATATGGTCTTGGACTCTTCAACGGTGATGACGCCGTCTTTGCCGACTTTTTCCATAGCGTCAGCAATCATCTCGCCGATCTCACGATCGTTGTTTGCGGAAATCGTTGCGACTTCAGCTATGACTGACTTTTTCTCTACGGGCTTGGCGATCTTCTTGAGCTCTTCTACTGCCTTTGCGACTGCCTTTTCAATTCCCTTTTTGAGGAAGAGGGGATTTGCTCCGCCTGTTACGTTCTTCATGCCTTCATGAATCATGGCATATGCGAGAACGGTAGCTGTTGTTGTTCCGTCGCCGGCGATGTCATTGGTCTTAGAAGCGACTTCTCTTACGAGCTGGGCTCCCATATTCTCAAAAGGCTCGTCAAGCTCGATTTCCTTGGCAATCGTGACACCGTCATTGGTGATCGTGGGGGAACCGAACTTTTTGTCTATGACTACATTGCGGCCACGGGGTCCGAGCGTTACTCTGACTGCGTCTGCGAGCTGCTTTGCGCCTTTTTCAAGAGCTTTTCTTGCTTCGAGATCATAAAGAAGAATTTTAGCACCCATTATTTATATTAAGCCTCCGTATATATCTTCTGTTTGCGTGTTTCAGTTAATTACTATTCGATAATTCCGAGAATCTCGCTCTCTTTTACGATGAGGTATTCCTCTCCGTCGAGCTTAATGTCAGTGCCGGAATATTTTCCGTAGAGAACCTTATCGCCGACCTTTACTTCCATGGGAAGCTTTGTGCCGTTCTCAAGAACCTTGCCGGTTCCGACAGCTATGACTTCGCCCTGCTGGGGTTTTTCCTTAGCGGTATCGGGAAGGATAACTCCGCCTTTAGTTCTTTCTTCCTTGGGAAGAGCCTTTACTATAACTCTGTCGCCAAGAGGTCTTACATGCGCGCTCATTACTGCACCTCCTAAAATAAACGGCATCCGAAAATGCCTTGAAAAACTGATTTTTAGCAATCGCTCTTTTTAATTGCTAAAAATATTATAGCTCATAAAAAAATAAAATCAAGTGCTTTTTTTATTTTTATCAGGAAAAAAGCTCGGCGATCTGCCTTCCGGTCATCGAAAGGTCAGCGCCCATTTCCTCTGCCGCCTTTGAGACATACTTCGGTGTTCTTGAAAGCATATCTTCAAAAGTCGGGGCGGAAAATACTGCTGCGGCAAACCCGAAACGTTCTATTGCTTCAGGATCAAAGAGGCCGCAGAAAAGCATTCCATTCCTGCATCTTATTTGAAGAACCGATATGTCGGTTCCGGGAACTGTAACGGCAACGCCTTCTGCCGTCTTCTCACCAAGATAAATATCCTTGGCGCTTACTTTTTCAACAAACATATCAACACAGTTACTGCAACCTATGGAAGCCTTTTTAACTAACCCCATAGCTTTACAGTAACGCCCCCTTCCTTGTTTTTCTCGCATTTAATAGGGATCCTCGCTGTCAGAATAAGCCCTCACAAGCTCATCAGCGGAATCCTCAAAGCACTTCATAATATTAGGGGAAAATACGCCGCATTTTCCCTCCTTTATCATTGAAAAAGCCGTCTCAAAGCTGAATGAGCTTTTATACACCCTCTTGCTGACAAGCGCGTCGAAACAGTCCGCCACAGCCACAGCCTCAGCCCATACGGGTATTTCATCGCCCACAAGGCCGTCCGGATATCCGTTGCCGTCATGACGCTCATGATGCCATCTGCATATCTCATAGCAATACCTGTAAAACTCGCTGTCGCTCTGTTTAAAATTCTCAAGAATACGGCAGCCGTATATGGTATGCATCTTCATTTCAGCAAATTCCTCAGGCGTAAATCTGCCAGGCTTATTAAGTATAACGTCAGGAATGGCAATCTTTCCGAGATCATGCAGGGCGGCAGCCTGCGTTATCATGTGTATCTTGGAATCATCAAGACCGTATTCGGGAAAAAGCCTCTTTGCGCTTGAAAGCATTGCGCCGGATATATTCTTGACCCTTTTCACATGCTCTCCGGACTCAAGACTCCGGAATTCAACTACCGAGCCTAAGGCATTTATCAGAAATTCATTGTTCTTAGCAAGCTGCTCCTGACTTTTCCTAAGCTCCTTCGTCCTTTCCTCAAGCTGTCTTTCAATGGATTCCCTGTTCTGATACAGCTCTATAAGGTTCTTTGCCCTTCTCGTAACAATGCTTGGTTCAAAGGGCTTGTATATTATATCGGCAGCCCCGTATTCGTATGTCCTCAGATCACTCTCTATCGTCGCTTCGCCAGTAATCATGATGACAGGAATATGGTCTATATATCCTCTGTCATTCATAAAAGAAAGAACATCAAGGCCAGATTTGTTCGGCATTACAAGATCAAGAAACACGAGGGATATTGACAGCTTATGCAAATCTATAATGTCTATGGCTTCCTGCCCGTCCCTTGCCTCAAGTATTGAATACTCGTCCTCAAATATATCCTTCAGCAGCTCTCTGTTAATCTCGGCATCGTCAACTATAAGTATTTTCTGCATCTGTCAGGCTCCCGCTTCAGAGGTCAGCTCCTTGATTTTTTTCTCTATAAGAGCATAATCGGCATTAAGCCTCGACATATAGAGTCTGGCCTTGTCAAAATCCCTGCCTCCCCTCAATTCCTCCGTTACAGCGGATACGGAATCCAAAAGTCTGGTGAAGGAAAGATTGGCACAGACACCCTTGAGGGTATGCGCCGCCCTGAAAGCGTCCTCGCAGTTTCCTGACTCCATAGCTTCATTTAAAAGCCTGTAGCTGTCGTCCCTAAGGAACATTCCGGCAAATTTTCTGACGCGCTCCTCTTTTCTCATGCGCCTCATCACTTCGTCATAATTGCCGCCGGTCTCTTCAAAAAATTCCTGCAACGTCATACAAAAAACTCCTTAAAGGCATCCTGAGGATGCCGCTTAAAAAAACCTGTTTTACAATATACGATGCAGATAATAAAAAAACCTACATCGCAAAACCCAAACGGAAAATAAAAGATTTTCCCATTAACAAATAGAAATTAACAAATAGAAATTAACACCAGCAGAAGGGAGAACAAATGCAGTGCAATGAAACAAGAGTGGACATAAGGATTCCTGATCCGGAAGATCTTAAGGAGCTTATGAGAACCCGGCCGCTCATATTTAAATTCAACAACGCAATGCCTTTTTCAGAAGAATCGATTTTGCTTATGAAGGAGATATTCGGAGGCAATCTCGGAGAAGGGAGCATGGTAATGAGCCCTATAAGCGGCTCCTGCATAAGCTCAATGAAAATAGGCAGAAAAGTATTTATAAATTCCGGGCTTCTTGCAATGGCAAGGGGGGGAATAACCATTGAGGACGGTGTCATGATAGCCGCAAACGTCCAGCTTCTGTCAAATAACCACGATCCGTACGATCTCAATATACTTACATGCAAGCCGGTGCTGATAAAAAGACAGGCATGGATTGGCGCCGGCGCGACAATACTACCCGGAATCAGCATAGGAGAGCATGCCATAGTCGGAGCGGCTGCTGTCGTAACAAAGGATGTTCCGGATTATGCGGTTGTTGCAGGCAATCCCGCAAGAATAATAAAGACGCTTGATCCGGAAAAATTCAAGGACTGAAACTAATTGGCGACAACAGATAACATATAATAATTCTAAAAGAAAACGGAACCGACATAATTAAAAACATGGAAATAAAAGAAGCATCACCGTCCACTGCCGGAAAAAAGTATCCGGTATGGATCAAAATAACAACGGCCCTGATAGTCTTAATCATAATCTTTTACGGAGCAATAATATCGTTTATATCAGATATGCAGTGGTATGCTTCGGAAGGATATTCCGGAGTCTTCAACAGGCTGGTCGCATGGAAAGCGGCAGGGTTTGGCATTGACTTTCTGATATTTGCAATTCCTGCAGGCATAAGCCTCTTTTTTATATCGAAGCTCAGAACCAAAATGCCCCAGATAATAAAGGACGGGGTAATAGAGCATCCGTCTGCAAATCCGGCAAATATCGGCATACCCGTGCTTATAACGGCAGTAAGCGCCGTCATAGTGGGAATCATAGGAACGGATATTTCCTCATGCGGACTGTATATGACAGCATTCAACGCATGCGGCTTCGGAACAGCAGACCCTGTTTTCGGCAAGGATCCCTCATTTTACATATTCCTGCTTCCCATGATGAATCACATGGCCGGAATACTTGCAGCGTCAGTATTCATATCAGCCCTGACGGCTGCAGGCTTCTACCTGTTTTCAAGAGGCCCTGCCGGAATTCCCCAGAACATGAATCTGCCGGAACCTCTGAAAAAGCATGTCCTGTCGCTCATATCAGCCCTCTTCATAATATCTGCGGCATTCTTCCTGCTTTCATGCTACGATCTCCTCTCAAATTCCGACGGACTTATGTCAGGAGCCTTCTTTACCGACATATATGCAAAAATTCCGGCACTGAGAATAATGGCAGGAGCAATGCTCTTCTCGGCGTTCTTCATTTTTCGTGACTTAAAAACCGGAAACTGGAAGCATATAACCATAGCATGCTCACTGTGCCTGATTGTTTTCCTTTTCTCAATGGTGATATATCCAGGCATAATACAGAAATTCTTTGTAAGCCCAAGCGAGCTGACTAAAGAGAAGCCGTTTATACAGAGAAACATGGAGGCTACCAAAAAAGCGTTCGGGCTTGAAAAATTCACCGAGTACGAGCATCCCGGCTCTGACAGGATTTCGGCAGAAGGGATAAAAAACAACTCCCTTACAGTAAAAAACATAAGGCTCTGGGATGACAAGCCGCTTCTTGAAGCATATTCCGAGCTTCAGGAAATAAGAACATATTACAAATTCAGCGACATCGATTTTGACAGATATGAGATAAACGGCGAATACAGGCAGGTAATGGTATCCCCGAGAGAGCTTGACGCGTCAAGAATTCCGGACAGGAAATGGATCAATGAGACATTCACGTATACGCACGGCTACGGCGCATGCATAGGGCCGGTAAACAGCGCAACATCTGACGGTCTTCCCGAATTCTTCATTAAGGACATCCCCCCGACATCGGACAAGGGCCTGAAAATAGAAAATCCGGCTATTTATTACGGAGAGATAAGCGACGGCTACAGGATTGTAAATTCAAACGAGAAGGAATTCGACTATCCGTCAGGAGATGACAATGTATACTGCTCATATTCAGGGAAAGGCGGAGTCAATATAGGAGGCCTCCTGAACAGGCTGATTTACTCGTCCTATTTCGGTGACATAAAGATACTTCTCAGCTCTGAAATAAAGCCCGAGAGCAGAATACTCTTCAACAGGAAGGTCACGGACATAGCAAGCAGGATAACGCCATTTGTCAGATACGACAGGGATCCTTACCTTGTCAGCTCCGAAGGCAGGCTTAAATGGATTATAGACGGATATACGATATCCTCATCATATCCGTATTCAGAATACTTCTACGGCATCAACTATATAAGGAATTCGGTCAAGGCGGTCGCAGACGCTTATGACGGAAGTATAGACTTCTATATTTCGGATCCCGAAGATCCGATGCTCACGACGTATGACAGAATGCTTGGAAAAATATTCAAGCCGATAAGCGACATGCCCGCAGATCTGCGAAAGCATCTCAGATATCCGGAAACGCTTCTGAAGGTACAGGCACACGCTTATGCGCGTTATCACATGAAGGATGTACAGGTCTTCTACAATCAGGAGGACTTATGGAAGATATCCTCATCAGGAGCATCCAAAAACGGATCATCCATCTGGTATGACTTTCCATGGCTGCCTGAAGGCATATACTCAGGCGAAAATGAGCTAAGCCCATATTACACGATACTGAAACTCCCGGACACAGGCTCGGACAAAGAGGAATTCGTACTTATGATGCCCTTCTCTCCGGCAAGAAAGTCAAATCTCATATCGCTAATGGCAGCAAGATGCGATGGAGAGCACTACGGAGAGGTTGCAGTATATTCATTTCCAAAGGACAAGCTGATATACGGTCCCCAGCAGATAGACTCAAGGATAGATCAGGATCCGGAGATATCAAAGCAGCTTACACTGTGGACTCAGGGAGGCTCAAACGCCGTAAGAGGCAAGCTCATGGTAATACCTATTGAAGACTCGCTTATATATGTGGAGCCTCTGTTTCTTGCAGCAAGCTCGGGAAAAATCCCGCAGCTCAAGAAAATATTCGTAGTCTGCGGAGACAGGGTCGCAATGGAGGACACTCTTGATAAAGCCGTTGAGGCAGTCTTCGGCTCATCTTCCGAAAAAGCGAAGACAATCGAGACGGCACAGGCTTCCGAAACAAGGGCAAACAAGGAGGCAGGCGTATCGGCAGATCCTGTAAATGACGTCGCATCCAGCCTTGAAAAAGCGAAAAAGGCAATGCGGGACGGAGACTGGGCGGCATACGGAAAAGAAATGGAAAATCTTGAAAAAGCAGTGAAAAGGCTGAAAGACTCAGCCCAAGAAAAATGAAAAAAAACAGACCGGATCTCCGGTCTGTTTTTTTTCATGACAATCTTTCCCTAAGCATTCCGAGAAGCCTCTCCGCCTCATCCCTGTCTTTGAGAGAGCATCCTGCGGCAGCATCATGGCCTCCGCCTCCGAAAGCGGAAGCGATGCTCCTGACATTAAAATCCCCAGTAGCCCTAAGGCTTGCGGAATATGAGGAATCATCCTGCTCGGTAAGAAGCACGAACGCCTCACATCCCTGTATAATGTTAAGCCGCTCGGTAATGCCTCCCAAATCCTTTTTTGAAAGGCCATACCCGTTTACAAAATCTCTTGTGACTCTGGCAACAACAAGCCTTCCGGAGCATTCAAGCTCCAGCTTTGACATAAGATGCCCGCATGCCCTGACTATTCTCGGGGGCACGCTCAAAAAGAACTTCTTTGAGCACAGATAGGAATCGGCCCCCAAATCAATGAGCTCCGCAGTTATCTCATGCGTAAGGGAAGATGTATTTGAGTATCTGAAGCCGCCAGTATCGGACATTATGGCAAGAAAAAGCGCGTCTGCCATATCCTTGGATATTGATACGTCCAATTCCTTAAGGAGAATAAAAATCATCTCTCCCAATGCGGCAGCTCCGGTATCAATCCAGTTTATGTCGCCATTAACGGAATTGCCCTTATGATGATCGATATTGATAAGCCTTCTTGCCATCTTTTCAGGAACAAAGCCCTCAGGAAGTCGCTTTATGTTCGTGCATTCCATCAGCACAAGGCAGTCAAAAACCTCTCCGTCAGGAACAGAGTAGACTATTTTTTCCGTTCTGTCTATAAAAGCAATGCTGTCCGGAAGAGGATCATGGGAAAGGCATACCGTCCTTATGCCCATGGATTCAAGACCTTCCGCAAGAGCCAGCATGGAGCCGGCATCATCCCCGTCTATATTGACATGGGGAGCTAGAAGGACAGAATGAGCCTCTTTCAAAAAGAGAGCAGCCTCTCTAAGAGAACTGCTCTCCATAGCCTTACTCTGATATCTCATTTCCGGCTTCTTCATGAATTTTTCTGTCGTTTTCAAGAGCCTTGTTTATGAGCATCGACATTCTCACGCCGTTTTCAATGGACTCATCAAGAGCGAAGTGCAGATCCGGTATGCATCTCAGGCGGAGCTGAGGCACTATCTCTCTCTTTATAAAGCCCTTTGCGCTGTTAAGGCCCTCTATTGCGGCTGCTTTTTCCTCGTCGCTGCCGTACACGCTTACAAAGAGCTTTGCATGCCGCATGTCCGGAGAAACCTTGACATCCGTTATGCTTACAAAGCCGATTCTCGGATCCTTAAGGCTCCTTATGGCTTCGCTTACAAGCTCGAGAAGCAGATGGCCGACTCTTTCAAGACGAAAAGTCCCCCTATTCTATCTTTCCTTTTCCTTAAGCTGATAGGCTTCGATGATGTCGCCTTCCTGAAGGTCATTGAAGTTCTCTATGCTTATGCCGCACTCGAATCCTTCAAGGACTTCCTTAGCATCATCCTTGAATCTCTTGAGAGACTCAATCTCGCCCTCATGTATCATCTTGTTCTTTCTGTAAATCTTTACTTCGGAATTTCTGGCTATCTTTCCGGAGATTACGCAGCTTCCGGCAATGACTCCGACCTTGGATGCCTTGAATATCTGCCTGACCTCTGCCTTTCCGATAAGAACCTGCTCGTATTCAGGCTCAAGCATGCCCTTCATGGCCGCCTGTATATCCTCTATCATATGATAGATTACGTCATAGGTCCTTATGTTGACCTTTTCCTGTTCGGCAAGCTTTCTTATGTTTGACTCGACCTTGATATTGAAGCCGATGATAAGCGGATGTGCGGAGGTCTTCGCAAGAAGAACATCAGACTCGCTGACCGATCCGACCGCGCCATGGACTATATTTACCTTAACCTCGTCATCAGGAAGCTTGGCGAGAGAATGCTTAATTGCTTCAACAGAGCCGTTGCTGTCAGCCTTAATGAGAACGTCAAGCTCTTTCTTCTCTCCTTCGGACAGCCCCTTAAAAATATCCTGAAGGGTGGTCTTTGGTCCGGAAACAAGATGTCTTTCCCTGTCACGGGTCTGTCTTTCGTCGGAAATCTGCCTTGCCATCTTATCATCCTTGACGGCCATAAGCACATCGCCCGCATTCGGAAGATCAGTAAGACCGACAATTTCAACAGGAATTGACGGAGTTGCCTTCTTGAGCTTCTCTCCGTTTTCGTTGATAAGGAGTCTTACCTTGCCGCTTACAAGTCCTGCGATGACAGCATCTCCGGGCTTAAGGGTTCCCTTCTGGACAAGAACAGTGGCCATGCATCCGAGTCCCTTGTCAAGCCTTGATTCAAGAATGATTCCGTATGCCCTTCTCTTCGGGTTAGCCTTCAGCTCCTGCATATCGGCTACAAGAAGAATCATATCGAGCAGATCGTCAAGTCCTATTTTGGACTTTGCAGATACGGGGACGCATGTGGCATCTCCGCCCCAGTCATCAGGAGTAAGTCCCTGATCGGCAAGCTGCTGCTTTACCCTGTCAATATTTGCTCCGGGCTTGTCAATCTTGTTGATTGCAACAATTATCGGAACCTTTGCTGCCTTGGCATGGTTGATAGCCTCGATTGTCTGGGGCATTACGCCGTCGTCAGCAGCGACAACGAGAATGGCTATATCTGTTACCTGAGCTCCCCTTGCCCTCATTGCCGTAAAAGCTTCGTGTCCTGGAGTATCAACAAAAACAATCTTCTTGCCGTCGTGATTTACGACATAAGCGCCAATTTTCTGAGTTATGCCTCCGGCTTCTCCTGCCGTGACATTTGTCTTTCTTATGGCATCAAGAAGAGACGTTTTTCCATGATCGACATGGCCGAGAATCGTGACAACTGGCGGACGTGCCTCGAGGGAATCAGGATCATCATCTTCCTCTTCATCCGATTCGATATCTTCCATAAATACAATCTTATCATGCTCAAGCTCAAAGAGATCCATTATGAAATATATGAGCTCTTTGTCAAGAGAATGGTTGATAGCAAGCATTCTGCCGTTCTCAAGAAGCTTTCTGAGAATGTCTCCGGGCTTAAGATCGAGAAGAGAAGCAAGCTCGCCTATGGTTATAGGAAGAGCGACCTCAATAGCCTTGGCTGTCTCGACAACCTCCTTCTTCGCCTCATTGCGCTTTTTTGCAGAGGAAGAAGGCTTGCTGCCTCCCTGCTGTATGAGCATCCTGCCTTTGGAGGTCATCTGCTGCTCTTTCTTTTCAGCATGCTGCTTATTGCTCTGCTTCTGTCCCTGACCGGGCTTCTGCATTATGACAGGCATCTCAAAGGAGGAAGATGACTTCTGCCTCTGGCCGCTGGGCCTGCGATCCTGTCTCGGAGCATCCTTGTCCTTATCCATAAAGCCCTGCAAAGGTCTCTGCTGGCCGCCCTGCTGGAAGCCGCCTTCCCTTCTGAAGCCCTGACCGTTCCTGTCGCCGGACTGCTGCCTGTCGCCGTAAGGTCTCTGCTGGCCGCCCTGCTGGAAGCCGCCTTCCCTTCTGAAGCCCTGACC
>JAKSUM010000180.1 GCA_024409025.1 bacterium
CAGGCTCTCCGAGAGGGTGTCCTACGCCTGTGACTATAACGCAGGCTATTTCGTCCTTATTTTCCTCAAAGATTTGTTTTAACTCTTCAAGATTGTTGTAATGGAATTCGTATGTGTCCTCATATGCCTTTTTAGGAACTCCGCCATGTACTTCGACACACCAGTCATGCCATCTATGATATCCGCATCGGATGTTTTTGTCGCGCTTTGTGTATCCGCGTGCTATTCTTTCCGCGCATGATGTCGCATCAGAACCTGTTTTTACTATTATTCCCATTTTCGCGCATGGGATTACTTCTGTTAATTTTTTTAGAAGCCTGTTCTGCCATTCCTGTACGAGGCTGAAGCAGAATCCGTCCTTCATCTGTTCTATTACTGCATTGTTTATTTCTTCTTCCGTATATCCGAGTATGATCGGTCCATAGGAACAGAGCATGTCCATGTATGTGTTTCCGTCTTCATCGACGATATTACCGTCATATCCTTTTTTTATGAAAACGGGATATTCTCCTGGAACGAAATTATACGGTCTTCTGATTCCCATCATTCCGCCGGGAGAGAGCCGTTTTGCTTCCTCGTATAATGCCATTGATCTGTCAAGTTTTAATTTTTTCGACATAACGACCTCCTCTTATTATTCGGATATATTCTATTATTTATTGCTTCAATCCCTTTTTTTATAAAGGATTAAAGCTTTTGAAAGTGAAATATTACTTTATATAATATTTAGGACAGGCAGGCATGGTAAGAACTTCGTTTTTTTCGTTATTTATTTTTATGCTTTTCATATCCTGCGCATTCTCTCAGGATTTTGATTTTTATTCTCCGTCGGACTCCAATATGGGGATGTGCGGGGTTTCCGGACAGGTTGTTTCTTCAAGAGGCCCTCTTTCCGGCGCCCGCATATCTTTAAGCAGCGGAGCGTCTGCTGTTTCTGACGGAAGCGGCGAGTTCTTTATGGACGGTATTCAGCCCGGAGCTTACGGAATTGAGATATTAAAGACCGGTTTTAAGACGGCTCATGGTACTGTGGTCGCCGAGCCAGGAAGAACCAAGCGAATACTTATTAAGCTGTCGGCTCTTAATGAACATTCTGCAAAGACTGCTTCCGGATCCGGAAAACAGCGTCATGAGGAATATACCTCAATGACGATAAAGGTTCTTCCAAGCAGGGACTTGACTGGCGGTCCGCGCAATATGGGCAAGCTTTGGTATGTCAGCTCTATCAGGGTTGAGGCTCTTGACGGAATAGGAAAATGGTACGAGACGTACGACAGGCCCTATGACAGAAGCGATGCTGCCAAGGAGCTCTATTGCCGTGACGCGGTTCTTGGAAAGACATACAGAATTGAAATTGAATGGCATACAATCAGAGGCAATGATTCAAAGACACGCTATTGGCATGAAAAGCTTGAAAATAGGGATGAGGTATTCCATTTCGATGAGCCTGGAGGTTATTGATGGTTAAAAAAATTTGCGCCTTAATTACCCTTGTCCTTATGTGTGCCCTTCCTCTCTGCTCATGCATGCAGAAGAAGCTCCCGCCAAGAGCGCCTGTCCAGAAGGTTCAGACAAAGACTCTGCCTACCGAGCAGGATGTTATAGATGCGGTTTCTTCAGGCAATACCAGTGAGCTTGCTCTTGCTCTTGAAAAGGTTCCTGCCCTTGCTAAAACAAAGACTGAGCATGGTTATACCATGCTGCATATCGCCATATGGCAGAACAATGCAAGAACTGCAAAAATTCTTATTGGCAGCAAGGCGGATGTCGATGCTAAGACGGAATGGGGATTTACTCCTCTTCATGAGCTTATCAGATGTGATGAGACGAATGACAGGAAGGAAATCCTCGATATGCTTATAAATATGAGGGCAGATGTAAATGCCCTTACTAACACTGGCAATACCCCTCTCGATATTGCCGAAATACAGGATAAACAGGATTTCGCCAGAACCCTGAAGAGATATGGCGGAAAGAGGGTCAAGGTAAACCTCGATCTTCCTCCTCTTCCGGATTTTGTTAAAAAAGACAACGAAATAAATGAAAATGAATGACAAGGAAAGGGATTGAAATGACTGATAAAAGGTTCAAGCTTATAAGAGGTAAGTTTCTTCTTCCTATGACTGAGGGCATGCCGAGAATAAAAGACGGCTATGTGCTTATTGACGGCAGCGTTATAGAGGAGGCCGGAAAGTGGACTGATGAGATTGCCGAAAGCATAATAAGCCGCTGTGGCAATGAGCTTCAGGTTATAGGTATGGATGACAAGGACGAGATAAAGCCTTCCGACATTCCTATGCTGCCCGGCGTGGTAATGCCTGGTTTTGTAAAGGCTCATGGACATGATCATGAATCTCCGCTTATCGGAATTGCTAAAGATGAGCCTCTTACTTCCTGGCTTGATCATGCCGTCAATCTTTTTACCGGATTCATGAATGAAAACAGGGATATGCTGACATCCCATTTTGGCAAGTCTCCAAATTATGTGACATATGTAAAAGCCAGAGTTGATGATATTTACTACGGAATAACTTCTTCAATGGTTCATCACTGCAATCATGGAAAGTATCATGTCGGTGATATTGTCAAGGCAAATATTGATGCCGGCACAAAGATGATAATCGCTGTAGGAGCTCAGGACAGGAACTATGACAGCAGGATTCTTGATACTCCTGAAATTGCAGTAGAGAGAATGAACAGATATTATGCGGAATTCAAGGATGCGCCGAGAACACGCATAATACCTGGTCCTGATCAGGATTTCTCTAATGGCCCCGAACAGCTTAAGGCTCTTAAAAAGTGGGCTAATGATCATGGTACTCTTATCCATATCCACTCTTCTGAAGAGCCAAAAACGACAAAATGGTTTACTGAAGAATATGGAATGACTCCTGTTGAATATTTTAACAGCATAGGATTCCTTGATGAAAATGCGGTTCTTGCGCATCAGGTTAACTGCACGGAGCATGATGTTGAGATTCTTAGGGATACTAAGACTGTTATCGTTCATAATCCTCTTGCAAATACTATTCTTGGATCCGGTATGCCTCCGGTCATGAAAATGATGGCTGAAGGAATTCCTGTTCTTATTTCGACGGACGGCTCCGGTTCTGCTGATAATCAGAATATACTTTCTGCAGCAAGACTTGCATCGCAGTATCAGAAGGCTCTTAATAAAGACGCTTCTCTTCTTCCCGTTGAAACGCTTCTCAGCAAGATAACTAAAGAGCCGGCCAAGTATTTGAGATTCAATACCGGAATTCTTGAAAAGGGCAGAGACGCTGATGTAATATTCCTCGATATGACGGCTCCCAATGTCACTCCTACAAGAATAACTAATGTCGCAGAGAACCTGATATGGGCTTCAAACGGCAATGAGGTAAGATATGTCATCGCTAACGGCAAAGTCCTTATGAATGACAGAAAGCTTGTAACGCTTGATGAGGAGACGATTAAGAAAGAGGTTCTCGAGCTCTCTGAGATGTTTGATGAGTATGCTAAGACCGCTCCTGAAATAAGACAGACCGGAGCGCATAAGCTTTAATACTAAAAAAAGCGGATGAATTTTTCATCCGCTTTTTTTAGTAGTTGTATTTGTCGTCAAATTTTGATTCAGGAGTTACAAGATATGCTATTGCTTCGATGAACGCTGCTATAAACGGTATTCCTGTCCAGCTTGTTAGAATGTATGTGGCTCCCCAGGCA
>JAKSUM010000181.1 GCA_024409025.1 bacterium
CGGCAGGAAAACAGATCGTAATTGCATGTGACAGGCCTCCTAAGGCGATTCCAAACATTACGGACAGGCTGACGTCAAGATTTGAAAGCGGTCTTAAGGTTGACATACAGCCACCGGATATTGAGACAAGGCAGGCGATTATTGCCAAAAAGGCTGAGGTTGAAAAGATATATGTGCCAAGGGATGTAATCTACTTCATCGCCGAAAACATAAACACAAATATAAGGGAGCTTGAGGGCGCTCTTATTACCGTTATTGCCTCCGCGTCATTCCAGAACGGCGGAGTTGTTGATCTTGCCGTGGCGCAGTCCGCCCTCAAGGATGTTATAGCGGGAAAGAATGACAAGAAGTTTGCTGTCGAGGAAATACAGAAATGTACTGCCAAGTATTTCTGCATCGACATAGCGGATCTCAAGAGCGCTAAGAGGGATCAGAAATATTCCGTGCCCAGACACATTGCCATGTATCTTACCCGTGAGCAGACCGACTTGTCATACAAGGACATTGCAAAAGCCTTCAACAAGAATGACCATACGACGATAAAGCATGCCTATGAAAAGGTTAAGGCAAGCATAGCGTCCTCTGATGATACGAAAAGCAACATCAGAAACATTCTTGACATGCTCAAAGGCTGAGGCTTTTTGCCAAGAACGGCCGCAGACTGCATGCCTTCCATAGACTCTTCAGTTTATGCGGCGCCGTTCGAATGTAAATTTTCTGAAAAAAAGATATCCTGAACACAGGTTACATTTAGGAGAAATTATGAAAACTGTTGTAAAAAGAAAAGAGCTTCTCAATGCCCTTAATATTGCTTTTAAGGCCATAAGCTCCAAATCCCCTCTTCCGATACTGACTCATTTCCTTCTTGAGGCAGGGGACGGCAAGCTTAAAATTTCGGCGACGGATTCGGATCTCGGCATAGAGACCGCATGCGAGGCTCAGGATTGCGAGGATGGCGCTTTCACTACAGTTGCTAAAACGCTTCTTGACATAATTTCGCTTATGGATGACGAATATGTCACTATAAGTCAGGAAAATTCATCGGATACGGAGTGCGAGATATCGTCAGATACCTCATCATGCGCGCTCATGACCCTTAGCTCGGAGGATTTCCCTGTAATACCCCATTTTGAGGAAGATCCTGATTTCATGATAAAGCAGTCGGACTTGAAGACCGGAATAAAAAACGTCATATTTTCCGCCGCCGCCCATGAAGAGTCGAGGGCCATACTTACCGGAATATGTCTTACAGTGTCGGGGGGAAAAGCCGAATTTGCGGCAACTGACGCGAGAAGGCTTGCCACATGCTCTGTTCCTGCCTATTCAGAGAATCCTGAACCCAAATCATACGTGATTCCCAGAAGGACGCTCGATGAGATTTCAAAATTCCTCAAGCCTTCCGATGATCCGGTTTTCGTGGGAATAAAGGGATCGATAATGTTTTTCAGGGTCGGAGAAATATTTATAACCTCAAGGCTTCTGGACGGCAGATACCCTAATTTCCGGCAGGTAATCCCATCGATGCCTGATTTTGCGTCTACTGTTGACAGAAAGGCGTTTATATCCGCATTAAAGCTCCTTCTCGTCCTTTCTCAGGATAAAAACTACAAAGAGCTTCTCTGCTTTGACATCTCAAAATCCCAGATACAGGCAAGGGCGAAGACGCAGGATCTCGGAAGGGGCGCAAAATCCGTGCCATGCTCATTTGAGGGAAATCCGGAATTTACAATATCATGCAATGGCAATCTTATTCTTGCCGCCCTTTCCAATATGGACGGCGACGAGGTATTGCTTGAGGTCAGCGATCCTGATTCTCCGATTGTTATCAGGCTGCCGGAGCCGTCAGAGCATCTCTGCGTTATCATGCCTATGAAAATACGTGATAATTTCTAAAAACTATTGCAATATGTCTTTTTTAGATGTATAATAAAGAATCGCTGATCTGTATTAAATCAGATATTTCAGTTCAGTGTTTTTCGCGGCGTCATGGCATATGAAGGGCGTACGCGGGTAAATATATTTTTATGGAAGGTGAATGTAATGGCTCAGTGTGATTGCGAGAAAACTGTATACGCATTCGAAGAAGGCAACGCCGACATGAGAGGCATTCTCGGCGGAAAGGGAGCAAACCTCGCCGAAATGACAAGGCTCGGATTCCCGGTGCCTCCGGGTTTCACAATTCCCACCACAATGTGCGTCGAATATTATAAGCTCGGAAAGAAGCTGCGCGATGGTCTTATGGACAATGTAAAGTCCCATATGAAGGACCTCGAGAAGAAGATGGGTAAGGTTTTCGGAAGCGAGGAGAATCCTCTTCTCGTATCAGTACGCTCCGGCGCAAAGTTCTCGATGCCTGGAATGATGGACACCATCCTCAATCTCGGACTCAACAGCGTTACAGTAAAGGGTCTTGCAAAGCTTACGAACAATGAAAGATTCGCCTATGACGCATACCGCAGATTCATCCATATGTTCAGCGATGTCGTTCTCGAGCTCCCCAAGAGAAATTTCGAGACTATTCTTTCTGAGCATAAGGAAAAAGCAGGAGTCAAAGAGGATTCCAAGCTTACTGCCGACCAGCTTAAGGAAGTCGTAAAAGACTACAAGGCATATGTCGTAAAGGAAACCGGCAAGGAATTCCCTGAAGACGTAATGGTTCAGCTCGAGCTCGCCATCGAAGCAGTATTCCGTTCATGGAATACCCCCAGAGCGGTTGTCTACAGGAACAAGGAAAAAATCTCCCATGATCTCGGAACAGCCGTAAACGTACAGACGATGGTTTTCGGAAATATGGGCGAAGACTGCGCCACCGGCGTAGCCTTCACAAGAAACGCCAGCACTGGTGAGAAGGTTCTCACCGGAGACGTTCTTTTCAATGCTCAGGGCGAAGACGTTGTTGCCGGCGTCAGAACTCCTCTTTCTCTCGAAGCTCTCGCCGAAAGAGATCCCGAAGCTTATGAGCAGTTCAAGGACATCGCTGTAAAGCTCGAACAGCATTATCGCGATGTTCAGGATATGGAGTTCACTGTTGAAAGAAACAAACTCTATATGCTTCAGACCAGAAACGCAAAGAGAACGGCCCTCGCTGCTGTAACGATTGCCGTAGATCTCTGCAATGAAGGTCTTATCACCAAGGAAGAAGCTGTATGCAGAGTAACTCCTGCCCAGATCGATATGCTTCTTCATCCCTACTTCCTCGCCGAAGCAAAGGCAAAGGCTGAGAAGGAAGGACTCAGACTCGCAAAAGGCACAGCCGCATCACCCGGCGCCGCTTGCGGAATCGTAGTATTTGAAGCTGAAGATGCAGTAGCCCTTAAGAAGGAAGGCAAGAAGATTGTCCTCGTAAGACCCGAGACATCTCCCGATGACGCTTCCGGAATGGCTGTTGCTGAAGGCGTTCTTACAAGCACTGGCGGACCTACCTCACACGCAGCTCTCGTTGCAAGAGGCTGGGGTATCCCCTGCGTAGTAGGATGCGAAGCTATCAAGATTGACCTCGCCGGAAAGACATTCCATGTTGCCGGCAAGTCCTTCAAGGAAGGCGACGTAATCTCCTTCGACGGAACAACCGGAGAAGTTTTCGAAGGCGCAATAGAGAGAGTACAGCCCAAGGAGCTCATTCCTGCGGCCAAGACCCTTCTCGACTGGGCTGATGAAATCCGCACGCTCGGAGTCAGAGCAAATGCCGACAATCCTAA
>JAKSUM010000182.1 GCA_024409025.1 bacterium
TCGGAGCCTTTGGAATATTGAAACTCCTTGAGGACGGCTTTACAGAAACAGAAGGAGCGACAGCCGGAGCAGGCGCTGCAGGGGCGGCAGGAACTGCGGAAGCTACGACATTGACGGGCTGCATCTGCGGAATCTGCGTCATCTGAGGCACGGAAGACTGCTTTGGCTGAGGTGCGGCAGCCGGAGCATCACCGCCGGCGACAAACGGGGTACCGCAACCGTTGCAAAATTTAGCTTTGTCATTATTCAGTTTACCGCATATGCTGCAATTCTTTGGCATTTTAAACTCCGTAATAAAATTTTTACATAGTAATTACTTGAAAAAAAGCTTGTTTCCCTCTTTTAAATAGCATTTTTTTGATATAAAAAGGGTTAAGTAAATAAAAAAAGAAAGATCAATTCAAACAAATTACGATACGGTTATATATAAGGATTAGCAAAATCATGAATATAGCGGCAATAACCCTCTCGTCCATAATGATCTTTACGGGGATTATGCTTTTCATCAATCTGATAATGGCAATGAGAAGCATTATGTATAGAAAACTATATAAGGAATCAACAGCAAAATATGACTCGTCAAAAACGCTGTCAGCAGCCATATTCATGCCATGCAAAGGCATAGAAGAGGGAGCTGAGGAATATCTCGACGCTATGCTGAAACAGGAGTATGCCGGAGAACACAGGGTATACTTCATAACAGAAAGTGAGAATGATCCTGCAACAGCTCTTCTGCAGAAATTCGCCAAGACAAGATCGAATGCCTCAGTAGTAATAGCAGGCAGGGCAAAAGAATGCTGTCAGAAGAACCACAACCTGCTTGCGGCTATAGCAAAAGAGCAGGAAAGGGATAATCCTGCAGACATATTCGTATTTGCAGATGCAGACGTAAAGCCCGGGAAGACATGGCTCAAGGATCTTACCCTTCCAATGACAGACGAGTCAATTCATGCAACTACGGCATTCAGATGGCTGAAGCCAAAAAAATTCACATTCTGGGGAACAATGCATGCAATGCTAAGTGCCTATCTTGGCACTCTCATGTCATCCTCAGACGGAATGTGGGGCGGATCAATGGCTGTCAGGAGAGATGTCTTCATGGAAGCCGGTGTCTCCAATGTCTGGTCAAAAACAGCTTCAGACGATATAGCGCTTATGTCAATAATCATAAAAAACAACCTAAAAAGGGAATTTGTTCCGGTATGCCAGGCTGAAAGCGAAAGCGTTATAAATGACGGAACCGCCCTGTATGAATGGTTTCTCAGGCAGGTCCAGTACCTTAAAATACACTGTCCAATCCATTGGATAACATCGATCATATTTACAGGCCTGAACCTCCTGTCCGCATCGTCACTGCTGGCAGTGGCATTTTGGACAGCCATGAATTCCGTGACAGGAAGCATAAACCCTCTTGCCTGCGTGTTTGCAATAGCGGCATTCCTGATATTCATGGCATCGCTTTCACTCAGCAGGCTGGAAGGAAAGGAAGGACAGGGCTTTGCAACATGGCTTATAATGTCCTTTCCTTCGCTTATAATGGGATTCGCTTCCCTTACAGGCTCCATATTCCGCAATAGCATAATATGGAGAGGCATAAGATACGGCATCAATCCTGACGGAACGGTTTCATACATAAAGGTAGAAAAAGAAAACGCCTGAAAAAAACAAAGCCATAAGGCAATCATATGATAAAAAAGACAAAGCAATACGGAGTAAGCCTTATTGAGACAGTTATCGCCCTCTGGCTGCTCGGCATAACGGTTCTTTCCGTTATGACGGTAGGAGTAGGCAATTTCGCAAAAAAAAACCAGTACAATCTTGAAGCAGTAGCCCTGCTGAAAAGCGAATACCAGTCATGCATCGACATAATACAGAATAAATGCAGAAAGCCGGTTCCAAGGATCTCCCTTATTCCCATAAATGCATTTATAAAAGAATCCGGAGGCAAATTTGAAGCCACGCAATTCAAAAAAATAATTTTTGAGGATCATGGGTATGGAAACATTCAGTCGTACATAGACGACGAATCCCTTTCAGAGGCTACAATCTTAGGCGAACAGATAATCATGGCAAAATCAGCCCAAACAAGCGGCATAAGCTATGATACAGTAAAACGGATTACTGAAGCAGACACGGATAATGACGTCTACGCAAACGGAATCCTCGCCAATTTTGAAAGCATAGGCGAGCAGGCGGGCATGTTCCTATACGGCAAGAGCTCCCATGATAAATTTGAAGGCTCGGATCTGTTCATAATACGCACGGACTTTTACAGATACGTCCAAAGCTCAGATGGGATACCTGTCAAACAGCTTATATCAGAAAACGATAAAATAAGCAGAGGAGAGACGATAAACGCTGAATTAAGGGCAATATTCCTAACCTCATCGAACGATAACGGAAAACAAAAAAAACTAGCCGGCATAGCGCAGACAGCAGACATAACCGTTTTTTCGGATCTTTCGCCATCTAACATAAGAATTATTGATAAAAATTAAAAAAATGCTAAAAAGAAAAGGCTACTCCCTGTTAGAAATATTTGTGGCTCTTGCATCCGCATCCCTTATTCTTGGGCTGATGGGAATGATATTTACCCATCATGCAAAAGCAAGGACCGGCATTGAAAACTCCAGTAAGGCAATGCAGGACAGTCTTGTCATATCCGAACGGATAACCGGAAGAATGAGATACACATCCCCTTCACTTGTAACCCTGTATCCGGAACATAATGACGGAAAATCCTGCGATGCAATAGGCTTTCCAATGCTCATTAGCGGAAAAGGATATGTGAAGGCATATCCAAGCGAAATAGGGATGATCTCGCTTTCATACGAATGCCTCGAAAATATAAAGCTGCCAAAAACATGGCAGAGCTACTCCCTTTATTACCATGATAAAGAGGGCAAGTACGGAGACAGGCTTAATCTCTATGAGATAACATACCAGATTGATTACTCCAAAGACTTAAAAAATGGAGTAAACCATGTAACGGCTCTTCAGAAACAGAGTGAATTAAAGGATCAGCCTTCCGACAGCTCAGGCCGCTTATCAAATCTGCTTGGCAAAGCCGGCAGAATATCAATGAAAAAAATAGCAGGAAACGTAGTCTCAATAGGAGCGGACATGAACAACCTTCCTTCCATCAGGCTCTATGTAAGCGTACGTTACGGAATAGAAGGCTCATCAGGAACAAGCGACAGGCGAGGCATTACTGACGAGAACGGAAAAAAGGTGTACGAAGTATCAGATATGAACTGGACAGTACTGCCCCTCAATTAAAGGAGGAAAAATGAAAAGGAACAAAAAAGGGTCTCTCATATTAGGGGTGACAATGCTTGGAGTCGTTTTACTGATGTTCCTCCTTGTAGAACTGCAGATAAACGGCTTCAATTCCGCACAAATAGGCAAATCAGAAGAAAGGGAATGCGCTCTTGAAGCGGCAAATGCAGCACTGAGCAGAGCAGTTGCAGACATAGAGGCATCCCATCTGAATCAAAAGCAGACAAGGATGGATATATCCTCATTAATGAATATCAACTCCGGACTGCAGCCATGGAAGACTCTGTCAGGCAAAAATCAAAAAGACGACATATACCAGTACTCATATAAAATATCGGACGGCCTTATAACGGCATACGGCAGGCAGATAAGAAACGGAAAAGTAAAAAACATAAAGAAGCTTACCGCAAACT
>JAKSUM010000183.1 GCA_024409025.1 bacterium
ACGGCTCGATAAGGATTCACGCCTTGAACACAGGCATTCCGGAGAAAATTTATTTTATTCCCTGCTTCTGAATCCTACGAGGAGAGAATTTTCCTCGTCTTCCAGGAGAAGGGCTGTCAGCTCTCTTATTAACAGGAAGGATCTTGCTGTTTCATATGGCATGAAGGAGGCTTATTCATTTCTCTTGCCCTGCCATAATGAGTTTGTCAAAAAAGATTTTTCTTTTGATATGGCTGATATTGCCGAGCTGTCTGCAAACATTCCCAAAAACAGGATTTTTGATCTTATATATGATGCCGGTGACGGCGCATTGGCGGACATAAATGAAAATATAGCATGCAGCGTTCAGAATTATATGAGGGCCGGAGGAATAAAGGTGTCTGTGCGCGGGCTTGATTCCGGCGAATACAGGGCTGCTCTTGCTTCAAGAAACTATGATATGGCTGTCCGTGGAAAATGCGACTATGCTCTCTGTGCCGATGCCCATCTGCTTTCCTTAAGATCTCTTGCGTCTTTCAGGAAAAGCTGTTATGTGGGCTCTCCATGGATAGATGATTTTTATGCGGTCTTAAGAGATGCGAGAAAGAGCTCGTCTCAAAAGGAACGCAGAAAGCTCTATGGCAAGGCGGACGGAATTCTTCTCAGGCATATGCCGGAAATTCCACTTTGCTCAGGCAGGCAGCATTTTATTGTCTCTCCAAACGTTTTTGGAAACGGCTGCTCCTCTGCAGGAATTTTCAGGTTTGATAGTATGTCGGTAGCCCGATGATTTTTTTTGGAGGTATATAGTTGGATAAGAAAGCCATTACTCTTCTCATCGTTCTTATAATTCTGTGTCTTGTGGGCGCAGGAGGTTTTTTTATTCTTAAAAGCGGAGACGATGCGCCTCCGTCTTCTGGAAAGACTCTTGGCGTTGCAGGTAAGGAGCCGGGCCAGCTCTCTGCCCCAATGGGGGTTGCAATTGACAGTACAGGTAATATTTATGTTGCGGATACTGGAAATAACAGGATTCAGAAATATGATTCTGATATGAAGCTGCTCTGCCTTTGGGGGAGTGACGGAACCGATGAGGGGCAGTTTGACAGGCCTTCATTTATTGTAATCTCCAGAGACGGCGATGTGTTTGTCAATGATGAACGGAACAGCAGGATACAGAGATTCAGTCCTGACGGGAAGTTTATTGCTGAAATAGGAGCGCTCGGTCAGGATACCGGCCAGCTTGCTTTCCCAAAGGGGATGTGCATAGACAAGGACGGATTCCTTTATGTTGCGGATACCGATAATGACAGGATTCAGAAATTTAATCCTGACGGTTCTTTCCTTTTTACATTTGGAGAGTCAGGCACCGGTGCCGGAATGATGAACAAGCCTGAAGGCGTTGCCGTCGATTCAGTGGGGAATATCTACGTTGCCGATACCGGTAATTTTAGAATCCAGAAATTTAATGCCGACGGGCAGTATATTGCGAGATGGGGATCAAGAGGAAGCGGGAACATGCAATTCCTCAAGCCGTCAGCTATTGTGGTTGCTCCGAAGGAAGAGCAGGAATTTGTATATGTATGCGATTCTGAAAGATGCTCGATTCTTAAGTTTACTTCTGGTGGAGAGTATCTGTTTGAATGGGGAAGCAAGGGCTCTGAGGGACTTCAGTTTTTATCACCTGCATCATTTTGCGTGACGCCTCAGCAGGATATATACCTTGCTGATGCCGGAAATGACAGAATTCTAAGGATGGAAAGATTTAAGGGCTTTGACGAGATTCTCGGCAAGAAGCAGGATGTTGCTCCTGCTGACGTCAAGCCTGCTTCCAAGGATGCTGAGGAACAGATATCTTCGCCTATTCCTAAGGCAGACAGGAAGAATTCCGCAAAATCCAAGAGCGAGGATTCCGGCAATCCTTCAATAATGGATTCTGACAGCGGGGGAGTTGATGTCGCTCCTATTCCAGCACCTCCTGTAAGGGAACCCGGAAGCGAAGTTTCTGACGACTCGGATTTGTCGGAGGACGGAAAGGATTCCTTCTCGTCTCCAAGAAGACCTTCTGCTCCGAAAGAAGAGGCAACGGATCTGTAATATATAAAAAGGTATTTGTATTTTTTTGAAGAATTAATATCAGAATTTGTATATTTAAGCGGCGGCTGTTCTATTTTTGATGGCTTCTTAGTGACCAGTGCTGGTAAACAGGAAGGAAGCCGCAAAAATGTACGCATATATATTTGAGAAGGCGTGATAATAAACGGTCTGCAGATACAAGAGCTCCGGCGTATGCTATGCAGGGCTGGAGCTGTTTACAACATAGTTTTCTCGTTTTTGCCGTAAAGGCGGCAGAAACGGAATCATATCCAAGGAGATTTACTGATGGAAAGAAAAAGCTATCTTTTTACTTCGGAATCTGTTACCGAAGGGCATCCTGACAAGGTTGCTGATCAGATTTCTGATGCAATTCTTGATGATATCCTCTCAGAGGATCCTATGGGACGAGTTGCTGGCGAGACATTTGTACATACCGGATGTGTACGTGTCGGCGGTCAGGTTTCCGCAAAGCATTATTCCGACATTCCTAAGATTGTAAGGAATGTTGTTAAGGAAATAGGCTATAACGGCTCTGATGTCGGCTTTGATGCTGATACATGCGGAGTTATCGTTGCAATAGATGAGCAGTCTCCCGATATCGCCATGGGCGTTGACAAGTCTCTCGAAGAGAAGGAAGGCAATCTTGCCGATCAGCTCGGAGCCGGAGATCAGGGTATGATGTTTGGTTATGCCTGCAATGAGACGGAAGAATATATGCCTCTTCCTATCGCTCTTGCCCACAAGCTCTGCAAGAAGCTTACTGAAGTCCGCAAGTCCGGAGTTCTTCCCTATCTCAGACCTGACGGCAAATCGCAGGTAACGGTAGAGTATGTTGACGGCAAGCCTGAAAGAATCGATGCTATCGTCGTATCCAGCCATCATGCTGATACCGTTGAGCTTTCTGAGATCAGAAAGAGCGTCATTGAAAAAGTCATAAACGAAGTTATTCCTTCGGATTTCATTGACGAGAACACTAAGATTTATGTCAATCCTACAGGCAGATTCGTAGTCGGAGGCCCAATTGCCGATACAGGACTTACAGGCCGCAAGATTATTGTTGACACCTACGGCGGCATGGGAAGACATGGCGGCGGCGCTTTCTCCGGAAAGGATCCGACGAAGGTTGACAGATCTGCTTCATATGCTGCAAGATATGTAGCCAAGAACGTAGTTGCTGCTGGACTCGCTGACAAGTGCGAAGTCGCTCTTGCTTATGCTATCGGAGTCGCAAGACCTGTAAGCATTGCTGTTGATACTTTTGGAACAGCCCACATTGACGAAGCCAGGATTCTTGATCTTATCAAGAAGCATTTTGAGCTTACTCCCGGATGGATAATCAGCCATCTCGAGCTTCGCCGCCCGATTTACAGGCAGACTGCCGCTTATGGTCATTTCGGACGCACTGAGCTTGATCTTCCTTGGGAAAAGACTGATAAGGCTGAGATTCTCAAAAAGGAAGCCGGTCTGTAATTAATCTGACATTCTGATTTTATGAAAAATCTTCCTGTTTTATATGTTTTTTTCATAACAGGAGGATTTTTCTTTATTTTTGTTGGAATTTATATGTTAGAATGTTTTAAGGAGGTTTGTTAAATGGCAAGAGATGTTCAGCG
>JAKSUM010000184.1 GCA_024409025.1 bacterium
TTTACCCATGAACGCATATACAGAACCAAAAGCAAAATTATTACAATAAAAACTGTTGATGGCGTCATGCTTCTAGAATCAGGAATTCTTTTTGCATCAGGACAATCTGCTTTAAACTCAGATGCTAAACAGATACTCCGCCAATGCCTTTCAGATTACTTCGCAAAAGTATTTTCAGAAGAAAATAAAAGCAAGATATCCGGCGTTATAATAGAAGGGCATACTGACAGACAGCCTTTCAAAGGCTCTAAAAGCATTGATGAAAACTACATAAAAAATATGGAGCTGTCACAGCAGAGAGCTCTTTCCGTAGTAAGCTTCTGTCTTCTTGATCCTGCGTTTTCAAAATACAGAAAAAATATAAGAAACCATATCTTTGCTGAAGGAAAATCATTTAGCGAGCATAATGGACCCAAAGACGACTGGATAGAATCAAGAACAGTCAAAATCAAGTACCGGGTCAAAGCAGAGGAAAAAGGAAGATGAGAGAAATGCGTTGCAAATGCGGATACAATAAGTTATTTTCTGATTACAATTATTGCCCTGTCTGCAGGATTGAATTACGAAAATCTGAATTATTCAAAGAGTGCATAAATCCAGAATGCAGACATATTCTTAAACAGGATGAGGAAATCTGTCCAGACTGCAGACACTCTCAAAAAGTCCTATATAAAAAAGGCGACATTATAAAATTTGGGGAATATTTCATTAACAGCGAATCCAAGAAAGATAAAATAGAATGGATTGTCTTAGAAGATATGGAAGATTCCTTTTTATTACTTTCCAAATATCTGCTTGATTCAATGCAATATAATGAAACCAAATATCATATAGACTGGAATTCATCCATGATAAAGAAAGAAATGAATGAAACATTTCTTAACAAAGCCTTTACGGACAAAGAAAAAGAAAAGCTTAAGGATAACGGAAATGGACGCATATTCTGCCTTTCAGAAGAAGAAGTATTAAAATATCTATCAAAACAAGACAGAAAGGCAGACCTTACAACATACCTAAAAAATAAAGATGAAGACGCAATATATTATTGGCTTAGAGATAAAAACCTAACAAATAACTTTGCGAGCGTAATAAATGACGACGGCGAGATAAAGACAATGGCAAAAATAATTAATCAAAATAATGCAATAAGACCAGCCATTCTGCTTTCAAAATAAAAATAAGCATCCGGATTATTTTAAATCCGGATGCTTATTTTTATTCTAAAATATCAGCGGTTAAGAGCCTTCATATACATTGCCTCATAGGCTGCAGCGCTTCTGTCCCAGCTGAAATCGCTCTTCATGGCGTTTCTTCTGAGAACCTCCATGGCATCGGGCCTCTGCCTGTATATCCTTAACGCCCAGAACATTGTGCCGGCAAGCGCATCAGGGGTAAAATCATCAAACTTAAAGCCGTTTCCGGACATTGTTCTTTCATCAAAATTATCAACCGTATCGCTGAGGCCTCCGGTATTCCTGACAATGGGAAGCGTTCCGTACTTAAGGGAATATATCTGATTAAGTCCGCAAGGCTCAAATAAGCTGGGCATGAGGAAGAAATCCGAACCTGCTTCAACAAGATGGGCAAGCTTGTCATTAAATCCTATATAGCATCCGAGCCTGCCAGGATATTTTGCAGCAAGCCATGAAAAATGTCCTTCAAGATCATTATCCCCGTTGCCGACTATGGCAATCTGAGCCGATGTTGAACATATTATCCGCTCCGCAGCTTCAGCTACAAGATTATATCCCTTCTGAGAAGTAAATCTGCCTACAACGCCAAATACAGGAGCCGTATAGTCGTTTTCAAGCCCCATCGCCTCCTGCAGTCTGCCTTTGCAAATCCACTTCCCCCTCATATCATCGGAAGAATAATTAGCAGGAATCTTTGAATCAGTCTCAGGATTCCATATGGAATAATCGGCGCCGTTAAGAATTCCGAAGAACCTTTCGCCCTTTGCAAGCAGCTGGCCGTCCATTCCGTATCCCATTCCGGATACAACCTCACGAGCATACGTAGGACTTACGGTATTTACGGCATCGGCAAAATATATCCCGCCCTTAAGCATATTGACACGGCCATTATGCTCAAATTTGTCAAATGTGAAGTATCTGCCGTTTATTCCCATATACCCCATGTTTGACGGGTCATACATGCCCTGATAAGCCATATTATGAATAGTCAGCACTGAAGCGGAATTCTCAACGGAAGTTCCTTCAAAATTCCATGTTTTAAGATAGGCCGGAATCATTGCAGTCTGCCAGTCATTGCAATGGAATATGTCTGGAGAATATCCGAGATCCTGACAGAGCTGTATTGCCGCTCTTGAAAGGAATGAGAACCTCTTTGGATTATCGCCGTATTCGTTCATATTCTCATCATTATACAGGCCTTTTCTGCCGAAATAATTGTTATGCTCTATAAAATATACGGGTATCCCCTCATACATGGCCATATGGACGCTGCACCACTCTTGGGCTCCGCCCATCCAGACTCCCATAGGAGAATGGAACAAAGCCATATCCGCCTTTACAGAAGCGTACTTCGGCATAACAACAATCACCTCGTGCCCTCTGGCGGCAAGAGCCTTAGGAAGAGCTCCCACTACATCAGCAAGACCTCCGGTCTTTGCAAACGGAGCCATTTCAGATGCAGTTATGACTATTTTGAGTCTTCTCATGTCAATTTCCTCTCTTAAACAAATCTGGATGACTAACTATTTCAGTGCATTTCAGGAATATTCCTGTTTTTTTTATTAATATGTGGAGAAGGATTCCGAAGGACAAAGATTTAAATATTCCATATATGACTTACAAGTCTTAATTTTTTTGCCAAGGAGAATGAAATGGCTGTAGTAAGACCTTTCAGAGCGGTAAGACCCCACAAGGAAAACGCCGCCGAAGTAACATCCCCGCCCTATGACGTCCTGAATTCAAAAGAGGCGAGAAAAATGGCTGAGGGAAATCCGATAAGCCTTCTTCATGTTACAAAGCCTGAGATCGATCTCGATCCGGAAATAAACCAGTATGATGACATGGTTTACAACAAAGCGAAGGAAAATATGAACCTTTTCCGTGAAAAGGACATACTCTTCCAGGATGAAAAGCCCATGTTCTATCTCTACAGGCAGGAAATGCCCGTTCTCGGCAAGACACACACGCAGATAGGGCTTGTCGCCTGCGCAAGCGTAGACGAGTACGAAAAGAATATAATCAAGAAACACGAGCTTACAAGAAAAGACAAAGAAGACGACAGGACAAGGCATGTCTTTGACACAAAGGCAAACACCGGACCGGTATTCCTTGTTTACAATGCAAAAGAATCAATAGATGAATTTTTTACAGAGATACAGAAAAAAGAAGCCGAATACGACTTCACCGGCAAGGACGGAATAAGACATATCCTCTGGCTAATCGATGATGACGCTTCAATCGTAAGAATACAGAAGGAATTTGCGGAAATTCCCGTCATGTATGTCGCAGACGGCCATCACAGAAGCGCTTCGGCAATGAGAGTCAGGGATATGATGAGAAAAGACAATCCTAACCATACTGGCGAAGAAGAATACAACTTCTTCCTTGCCGTCATATTCCCTCACAACCAGATGAACATTATGGCCTATAACAGAGTCCTCAAGAACCTCAACGGCAATACCGAAGAAGGATTCATGAAAA
>JAKSUM010000185.1 GCA_024409025.1 bacterium
CATATTTGTCAATTAATATGATTACTTAACAATTTCTCCTTGTTTTTTGTTATCTCTTCCTTATTGCATGAAGGCTGGCTGTCTTTCTGCTCTCTTGAGCGCTCGACTATTATTTTTTCCGGATTAAGGAGCAGTCCTGCAGGACCGGGCCTGCAGGCTCCTTTTACGGATTTGCTTACAGCCGCTATGCCCTTTGGATCCCATAAAAATACATATGGCGAGTCTGCTGACAGACGTCTCTGCAATTCTGAATATATTTTTTTCTTTTCGCTCTCTTTATATACTGTCCTGCCTTTTTCTTGATTTCGATCCGTTTCGGGGTTGCTGTAGCTGACAAAATTCATTCCGTCGTCTCCGGCCTGAGATGAATGCCATTCCGTAAAGCAGTCAGGATCGAATGTCTCTGCCCAGTTGAATATTACTGCTTCAAATTTTCCAGGATAGCATCTGTCTATCAGGGCGGAAAATTCCATTGCTTTAAGTCGCATGTCTATTCCGTTTTCCTTGAGCTGAGCCTGCATGAATACCGCCGCCTTTTCAAATGCGGCGTTCCCTGACGGGTATATTACGTCAAAAGAAAGCTTCCTTCCGTCTTTCTCCATTATTCCTGAAGAATTTCTCTTCCATCCGGCTTCCTCCAAAAGCCTTAGGGCTTCCTTATTGTTTTTTAAATAGGGCTCGGAGCCTTTATCATAAAATGGGGATGCCGGAGGTATTGGACCTAATGCCCTTACTGCATTGCCTTTAAATACGGCGCTTATTATTTTTTCCTTGTCAATGGAGTAGTTTATTGCTTTTCTGACTGCTGCGTCCTTAAAGAGCCCGTTTGTGAGATCGAATCCCATATAGCAGTAAAGATACTGATCCCATTTGTGTATTCTTATGTTAGATGCTTTTTCCAGCTCCCGAAGATCTTCAGGAGTGACCTCCGCCATATCGGCGCATCCGGTCATGACGGCAATCTTTCTTGATTCGGGTGAAGGTATTATTGAAAATACTATTCCCTTTAGCCTTGGAGCTCCGCCATAATAATCCTTATTCGCTTTCAGGCATATCCTTTCGCCTGCGCGCCATTCCTCGAATTTGAAAGGACCTGTTCCGGACGGCTTCCAGTTGAATGTGTCCCTGTTTATGTCCTTCCCTTCAAGAAGATGCTTTGGAATTATGCCTAATGATGGCAGGTTTGATATAAAAGGAGCATAAGGGCAGGGGAGCTTTATTTCTATATCATATATTCCTACTGCCTTTACTTCAGGTTTTTTGCCTCCTGCCATAAACAAGCCTCTGTTAAAAGTATTTGTAGCCGGATCAAAGAGCTTTTCAAAGGTAAACTCTACGTCATCTGCGGTGAATTCAGCCCCGTCATGCCATTTTACGCCCTTACGCAGATGAAATGTCCATACTTTTCCTGATTCGTCCGATTCCCATGATTCCGCAAGATCCGGCTCGATATCCATATTTTCGCCACGTTTTACAAGAGAGCTGAAAATTACTGAATTTACGGTCTGTGATATAAATTCTGATGCCGTTACCGGATTCAGAGATACAGGATCGGATTTAAGCGCATAAATGAGTATGCCGTTCTGGGCTTCGGGTCTTGCACAGCCGAATAATGACGCTGACAGTATAAGTGCCAATATTATATATATGTTAATTATCTTCATAAGAGGATTTTTGCGTTAAATACAAAAAGCCCCGTAATTCGGGGCTTTTTATCTGGTTTGATCCGCAATCGCTATTTGGTGGCAAGAGCCTTGTTGGCCTTGAGCATGAGCCTTGATTTCTTGCGAGCAGCGGTGTTTTTCTTTATGATTCCCTTTGATGATGCTGTATCGATAGCCTTGACAGCCTTTCTTACGAGCTCTTCAATTCCTTCGCCGTTTCCGAATACTGCAGCTTCGGCTTTCTTGAATGCTGTCTTTACGGATCTCTTTACAGATACGTTTCTTTTATTTCTGATTTTGGACTGTTTGAGTCTCTTTTCCTCTATGGGAGTTTTCTTTTTCTCTTCTTTCTTGTTGGCCACGTCCGAGATTCCTCCGTTTGTATTTTCTGCCCCAAAGGGCTCGTTTTCTCTGAATCCTGCCTATTATATCATGTCTTTGCTTATAATGCAAGCGTAATTTTTTATAAAATCAAAAGCTATTTTATATTGTAATTTGCTTGAATCATATAAAGGATTGAAGCAAAGATATAAAGAATTATTTGAAATTGAATAATTGGCATATGGCCTGTATTTTAAAAAGCCGCTTTTATATAAAATGGAGAAGAAATTGAGTATTATTGATGATTCCAAGTTTTCGCTGTTCTCGTTCAATGGCGAGAATTTTCTTATAGGGTTCTGTGGCGGAATATATTCCGCTGATTCGTCTTTTTATGAGTATCTGTCTTCAGGCAAGGCTTCTTCCGAAGAGGAAGCCGCCGATATGAAGAACGAATATCTTGCCATACAGAAGGCAGAGGATGACGCTTCCGATATTCCTCCTATGCCCGGCAGGACTCTTAGGGCGCTTTGTCTGAATGTCACCTCCTCATGCAATCTCGGATGCATCTACTGCTTTGCGAATCCTGAGACTGACTTGTCATGCCATATGACATTCGAAACTGCCATGAAGTCTTTGGATTTCCTTATTGCCAAGGGCAGTATGGATTCAATGTTCCAGATTGATTTCTTTGGCGGAGAGCCTCTCTTGAATTTTGAGATGATAAAGCGATTTGTCCCTGCGGCAAGAGAAAAGGTCAGGAAGATAAAATTTACCCTGACGACAAATGCCGTCCTTCTTGATGAGGAAAAGCTTGAATGGCTTAATAGGGAAAAGATATCCCTGATACTCAGCCTTGACGGCGATAAGAGAACAAATGATCTGACAAGAAGAGACAGGGCCGGAAGATCCGTCTGGGAAAAATCCTTTAATAATATAAAGAGGGCTATAGAGTCAAGAAACGGCGCTGATTATTATGTAAGGGGGACATTTACCCCTGATTCTCTCGATCTTGCCGAAACATGCCGTTTCTTTATCGATAACGGAATTTACAGATTCTCTCTTGAGCCGGCAAAGGGAAAGGAAACCGATCCTTGGGCTGTATCGGAAAAAGATCTTGAAAAGATATGCTGCGAATACGAAAAAATGGCTCTTCTCATAAAGGAAAAGAAGGAAGAAGGGCTTCCTGTAGATTATTTCCATTTTAATATTTATCTTGATGCCCCCCTCTGCTCGCCAAGAAGGCTTTCCGGCTGCGGAGCAGGAGTTGAATATGTATCTATTGCGTCTGACGGAAGAGTTTTCCCATGCCACAGGCTTCATTCTCCGGAATTTTCAATGGGTACTGTATTTGATGAAAAATCAGAGAAATTTGATGCAATCAGGGAAAAATTCTCATCATGTTCCATTGAGTCTAAAAAAGCATGCTCTAAATGCTGGGCTAGATTCTACTGCAGTGGCGGATGCCATTCTGATGCTGTTGCAAAGAACGGCGACATATACAAGCCTGCAGAATATGATTGCGCCCTTCAGAAAAAGAGGACTCAGTGCGCTATATGGCTTGCATCTTCTCTTCTTAAATCTGAAAAATAAGTGGAATTTTTTTGAAAATATAAATTTTTTGTGTTAAATTTAAAATATAACCGGGAGGCTTAATAGATGCCAAGATTTAAATACGAG
>JAKSUM010000186.1 GCA_024409025.1 bacterium
AAGCCGGTACTATTCTTCGGAATAGGTACGCTGTTTTCGTTGAAGTGAGAATCCCATAGCTTCAGCTATGGGGAGTGTCAACTGAATTCATTGGAGTTCTTGGTTGGGAACCCTGCGGCTTTAGTCGTGGGAGGTTTAGAAAGGAGATTTTATTTATGGATAACAGATGCAGTGGAATAAGCTTTTTTTGCGGCATGATGTTCGGAGCTTTCGTCGGAGCGGCTGCAGCCCTTCTTCTTGCTCCGCAGTCTGGAGCGGAGACCCGCGCTCTTTTAAAGGAAAAAGGCGAGGAATATTATAAGAAGGCGGAGCAGGGAGTCAAGGATATTGCCGAGAACGCCCCTAAATATATCGAGGATGTAAAAGAGAAGGCTGCTACGGCAGTAAAGCCGGTAATCACAAAGGCAAGAGAACTTTATGGCACCGCACAAGAGCAGCTCGAACGCACAAAACAGAATTTTAAGACATCGTCAGGTGCGAACGCATAACTTTTCCGGAGGGACTCATTATGGATATAAATATTGAAACATCGGATCTCGGCGGAATAAAGCTCGTAACTGTTCATGGAGATATCGACGTTTATTCATCTCCCAAGGTGAAGGACGCCCTTTATGAAATAATAGATGCCGAAGCATATAAAATCGTAATTAATCTTGAGGATATAAGATATATAGACAGTACCGGATTGGGAGTTCTTATCGGAGCTCTTAAGAAGGTAAAGGGAAGCGAAGGCAATATAACTGTCGTATGCTCCAATCCGCAGATTAAAAAGGTCTTCACGATCACCGGTCTTGTGAAGATATTCGGCATATATCCCAACAATGATGAAGCCGTGAACGCTCTCAAGGCTTAATCGAAAATATAACAGCGCAGGCGGAAGATATTCTTTTGCCTGCTTTTATTTTTATAATGCGCAGATTATTTCTTTTTTTTATATTTTGTTTTTTTGCATATTCCATTCCTGTCAGCGTCCATGCCGGAGAGCCTTCCGTACTTCAGCAGATGAGGTACAGCGCCGCTTCAGATAAGGTAAGGATAGTTCTTGAGTTTGACACTCTTCCCGATTCGCATTTGTTTTTTTCGTCGCTTCCTAAGGCTTCATGCGAAATTGTCCTTAATGGATGCGTTACTGGAAAAAGTCTGAAGACTGTAATTGAGGACAGGAAGGATCCTCTTTTTGCCTCACTTGCGGCACAAAAGAGAGGATCTGTCTCCGTTTCTGTGACAGCATCACTTATGTATCCTCTTCCGGAATCTAATATCAGGATGACGAGGCTTGAAGGAGAGTCTCCTAAAAGGCTTGTCATAGATATTTACAGGGATTTTTCCTTTAAATCATCGCTTCCCGTGGCAGATGGGATTAAGCTTGATTCTGAGGAGTTTTCCGATAAAAACGGATATGTCCGCTACTGTGATCTCTGCGCTTCTGTGTACCCTGCCGGCAAAGCGTATCTTGATGCGGTAATGGCGGCAGGGAAGGGGAGACAGACTGTCGGGGATATAAGGAGAAATGCCCCTAATGCCGCTGCTGCCGTTAACGGCGGATTTTTTGCATGGGAAGGCGGAGCCCCGCTCGGACTTGTCTATCGTTATGGAAAGGTTATAGCTCCTCATGTCTCAAGAAGGCCTGTCAGATCTGCTTTTGGCGTTAAAATGGACGGCTCTGCATTTGTTGACAGAGTCTCTGCTGCTTCGGGTAAGATATATGATTCTTACGGAACAGAGATCTCCAATGCGGCTTTTGTACTTGGAGGAGGCCCTAGGCTTGTTCTGGATGGAATACGGAGCGTGAATGCCGATGAGGAGGAGCTTGGCAAGAAGGGCAATGATATTACGAGAATTGCCGGAAGGACTGCCGCCGGAATCGGAGCTGACGGAAAGATACATCTTGTTACGGCCACAGGATGGAACGACAGCCACAGTGAGGGACTTAAGCTTGAGCCTTTTGCCGACAGGCTGATATCTTCAGGAATTGTCTCTGCCGTCAATCTTGACGGAGGAGGTTCTTCTGCCATGGACGTGGCTGGAACTGATGTCTCGAAGCCTGCCGGCCGAAAAATATATTCCAGACCGGTAGGAAATGCTCTTTGTCTTATGACTCAGGAGCGGCTTCTTATGCCTTATTCCGTTTCAGATTTTAAGGCTTCAAAGGATGATATTACAGCAGACGGCAAGGATACCGCTTTATGTTCGTTTTCAATAAAGGATGCATTGGGTAATTCCCTGCCTGACGGGACTAAAGTAAAAATAACGCCTTCATGCGGAGGCTTCCCGTTTTATGCGGAATCATCGGGAGGAGTTGTTTCCTTCTCTTTCGGAAAACAGAAGAAGGCCGCTTCATTCTCTATTTTTGCCGAATGCGGAGCTCTTCAGGCCGAGATATGGAAAGGGAGGCTTGTTGCTGGAGAGCCGTCTGAATTTTTCTGTGAGCTTATTCCTGATGATTCAAAATATCCTGATTATTTCAGGGCATCATTTTCCTGTGAGGATTCTTTCGGCAATAGGGTTTCAGGCAGGGAATTTTCATTTATTGTCGTGGATACTTCAGGAGAAAAGCTTTTTGACAAGACGGTAAGGCTGTCCTCTTCATCCGCTTCTGTGATTTTTATTGACAAATCTCTTGCAGGAAGGAAGGTTTCCGTAATGTCCTGCGGAAATGAGGTTTTCTCCTTCTCCCTTCCTGAAGCTCCTAAGCCTGAAGAGTCCGGTAATGATTCTCCGTCTGGCAGCAGTGGCGAGCAACCGCCTTCTGATACTGAAAAAGGCGATGCGGTTTCTCCGAGTGAAGGATTATCCGGCGATCATGAGAAAAAATAGCATATATATTCAATTATGATTCTGGGGGACTTATGAAGATAACAATAATAGGAACCGGATATGTAGGGCTTGTCAGCGGGGCATGCTTTGCCGAATTGGGTCATGATGTTTTATGCGTGGATAAGAATGAGAAAAAGATAGATATGCTTCTTTCGGGAACAGTTCCTTTTTTTGAACCAGGGCTTTCTGAGCTTGTAAGATGCAATCATGCGGAGGGAAGGCTGTCTTTTTCCACTGAGATAAAAAAAGGCGTTGAGCACGGCAGCGTTATTTTTGTCGCTGTTGATACGCCGTCGAAGGCCACGGGAGCCGCAGATCTTTCCTCCATTGAGAATGTGGCTCTGCAGATAGGGTCCTGCCTGTCTGACGACTACAGGGTTATTGTTGAAAAGAGCACCGTCCCCGTTCAGACCGGAGAATGGCTTGCGGAGACTATAAGAAGGACTGCCGGACCGAATTCCTCGTTTGATGTGGTGTCCAATCCTGAATTTTTAAGAGAAGGAACTGCCATCAGGGATTTTATGAATCCGGACAGGGTTGTTATAGGAGCCGGAAGCGAAAGAGCCTCGGCTCTTCTTGTAAAGCTTTATGAGCCTATTAATGCCCCTCTGCTTATAACTGACATAAACAGTGCCGAGCTTATAAAGCATTCCGCAAATGCTTTTCTTGCCATGAAAATTTCCTTTATAAATTCTATTGCCGATATATGCGATCTGTCCGGTGCCGATATCGATAAGGTTGCAAGGGGCATAGGACTTGACAGAAGGATAAGCATGGATTTCCTTAATGCCGGAATAGGATACGGTGGCTCATGCTTCCCGAAAGATGTATCTGCTTTCATAAA
>JAKSUM010000187.1 GCA_024409025.1 bacterium
GATGAGGTTCTTTCCGAATCATCCGAGGAGTCCCTTTCTTCTTCGATAGATGAGGTTCTTTCCGAATCATCCGAGGAGTCCCTTTCTTCTTCAATAGATGAGGCTCTTTCCGAATCATCCGAGGAGTCCCTTTCTTCTTCGATAGATGAGGTTCTCTCCGAGTCATCCGAAGAGCCTGCGTCTGACGTTATTGACAATGTGAATACGGATGAGCCTGAGGATATTACTGATGAAACAGATGCCCTGATTGAACCGGCTGCTGAGATTGCCGAAGATGAGGACATATCCGACGACGATATATTATTTGAGTCAACAGATGAGTCTGATGATTCTGAGGAGTCACTTCCTGATATGGATGATGTAGAGCTTGATGATATAGCTTTTGATTCGGATGATATTGAATCTGGAGCGTCTGATGATTCTGCTCTTTCAAGCATTGAAAATGACTTGGATGAGGAGCTTTCCGCATTGGATTTACAACATGAAGAATCGGAGAAATCTGATGATTCTGTTATTGGGGATACGCTTTCAGAGGCGTCTTTTGACGAGCCTTCCGTAATGAATCAGGAAGATGATAATTCCGAATCCTCAGATGATGACGCTGAAACAGATGAAGGTTCTGTATCTGAGCCTGTTGAACCGCTGGTGTCAGATGATGCGTTTGTTACTGCTCCTGCTGATGATGACATTATGTCAAGCAGCTTGGAGGATTTGTTTATGATGGATGCTCAGGAGATGGCTTCAGCTCCTGTTCCCGAAGATTCCAAGAGCAAAAAAACAAAAAAGAGCAAAACAAAAGAAGACATAGCTGACGAGCCAAAGAAAAAAGCTAAAAAATCAAATAAAAAGAAATAGCATAAATCGACAAGCCGGGGGGGCAAGCACAGTCCCCTCGGCTTTTTGATTGAATTCTGTTTGTTTATTATCCAAACTGCCGTCCACCCCTACCTTTAGGTATGTGGATATAAGGCAGATACGCTGATGGGCTAAATGCCCGACAAGCGTATAAAATAACTTGCATTAGTTTTCTTGTTTTTGTATAATATATACAAATTAATAAAGGGAAAATCCTCAAGAGTTCTTCGGCAGGAATTTAAATGGCTCACAACAAAGCTTCCAAGTCTATGGACGAATTCCTATTTGTGCTCTACTATTGGTGGTGCCAAGCTTGATGTGGTAAAGCGGTACATGAAATAAAATACCGATGGACAATCGGAAATCTACGCTCATGGAGAAAGTGTAAGCAGGTACTGTTCTTCAGAATAGGTATGCTGTTTTCGTTGAAGTGAGAATCCCTTAGCTTTAGCTATGGGGAGTGTCAAAATGCAATGAAGGGGATTTCTATACATGGTTAGGAAAATATCATCTGTTCTTTCTGTCTTTCTTTTTATAATTGCTTTGTCTTCAGCCACATTTGCCTCGGAGAAGATAAAATATTATTCTACTACGACAGGGCTGATGTATTTTAGGGTCACAGAGGTTATATATAACAACAGCATTCTTATGGATTCCGGAGACAGAAAAATGCCGACTAAGGGCAATACTTTTGCTCAGATTATGATAAATTTTGCTAATTTGACTGATAAGCCTGTCGGAAATTACGGTTTGAACCCTGTAGATCTCCCGATAAGCCCTTCTCAGCTCTATCTTGTCGGACAGAGTGGAAAATATTACTCAGGAATGAATGCCACGAAGTTTCTCAGGAAGGAAGTAAAGCCATTTACTAAAAAAAGAAGCCTTAAAGCAGGGGAGGATATTGTAGTTGCAATGGCTTTTCATGTGCCTAAAAATGACAGAATAGCCGGAGTCGTATATAAGTTTGACGGTGGCATGATGCTTAGTATTAATTATTCGGATCCGTCCCAGCTTCAGAAGCAATAGAATTGTTTAAAATACAAAGAAGCCGATTTAATCGGCTTCTTTTTCTATTTATGATCTACTGCCTTTATTGTGACTTCTGCTTTCTCTATAAGTACGCAAGACTGATTTAGTTGTTCTGTAATTTCTTCTGCTATTTTTTGTGCCTTTTCAGCTCCTTCCTGCTCATTGTCTGAGAGGATTATTATTATAAAGCTGTTTTCTTTTGTAAGTTTTCTGCCGTCATGCCAGCATCCTGATGCTCGTTGCAGCGTATATGAGCTGCAATGGCTGCTGCATATCTGATTTATGATTCTTTCCGCTTCTTTATTGCGTATAATTTGTCTGTATTGGCTTCTGTCGTTTAATCCTGCATATATCGTATATTTATAGCAGGCAGAGTATTTTTCGGCTTCATCTCCGTATGAAGCCCTTATACAGCCTATTATGATTAACAGTAAGGCTGCTATTTTTTTTATTTCTTGCATTTGTTTTCTCTGAAATACCACGACTAAAGTCGCAGGGTTTATGAGGACAGCTCTCTAATTTCCAGCCTGTTCACTCACTTTTCTTTCTGTGATTGGATATGCTGTCTGATATGATACTCGGTATTTTCAGTCACGAGTGTGCGGCTCCAAGTTAATCAATGATTTTGCTTTATCTAAAAATGTTTTCTCTGTTTCCATGTAATTATGTTCGTTAAAATCAGGGGCTGATTTTAACTTTACAGGGCTTCTGTTTTCTTCTCCGCTCATCATGACTTTGAGTTCATTGTCAAGCATGTCGTCGTCAATCTGTTTCCATGCTTTATTTTCTTCGTCACTAAGATTGTCAAGTCCGTATTTTTTTAATATTGTCCCCATTATCATTCCTTCTATTTCAAGATAATTTGAAAGGTGTGATTTTACGGGTCTTATTATGTCTGAAATGTAGGCTTCGCTTGCATCATGAAGAAGGCATGCCAAAACAAGCTTTTTGCTTAACTTTCTTGCCTCTGCTTCTCTGGCGCAGTTTAGAGAATGCTGGGCTACCGTGTAAAAGTATTTTATCTGCCCGCATCCTCTGCACATAAGGCTTAATGCATGAGCAATATCCTCTAAAATTACGTCATCTGTTGTCATCTTCATTGGATCAAACTGTCTTCCGCTGTAGGCATTCATAACTGACATATGTTTTTCTTCCTTTATAATTTTTTATTTCTTGGGCTTAAAAGTGAGCAGCTTGTCACGGAAATATTCGTACTGCTTCTGCCTCTTTTCTATCTCGGCAGGCAATCCGGCAGAAAGGTCATTGCAGAGGGTGTCAAAACGGTCAAGTATTTTGACAATTTCTTCCTGTATGGGCATCGGCGGAACGGGGATTGGAGTTTCCAATAAATATTTAAAGTGTCTTTCGTAATTATTATGCCTGATATAAAAATTGGATATTGCATAATAAAAATATTTAGCGTTTAAAACAAGTTCATCTGTTGTTAATATTTTTAAACCATCAGCACCTTGAACGAATGGAAAATTAATATATTTTATGTGTTCACTATGGTCTCCAAAACATATATAATTGTTTTGTTTTATGTTATTATCTTGAAAATCGCAATAACCTGATATATATTCAATTTCTTGCGAAATTATGGGAGTATTTCCTGTATTTTTATAATCATTTTTCTTTATTTTAATACTTGGAGTAATTGTTTTTATTGTTTTTTTTATTAAATTTCCTATTTCTTTATACTCCACGCCATCGGGACATAGTTCTTTGATAAGTCTGTTTAATTTTTCCGTTTTTTCTTTAT
>JAKSUM010000188.1 GCA_024409025.1 bacterium
AAAAGAAGAAAATCAAAAAAAACAAAGAATGAGGCAAGAAGCCCTGCCCTTCTGCTTCCAAGAACAGCAAGGCCTAACAGATATGATACTCCAGCAGACATGCTTCCGAAAAAACATGATGCAATCCTCCATTTTGCAAACTCCCCGACAAACGAACAGACAGCGGAAAATGCGGCAATGAGCATCTTTGCCAATGGAGGATGCACCCAGTTTGAATCCTTATGGAAATTCAGGTAATCGGATGCCGCAGGAATATAATAAACTTCATCAAATGCCATCTCATTAGGGATATAGACAGTCATAATCCTGAAAATGAAATAACAGACGGCAATGCATAATGCTACAATAAAATCCCTTTTTTCAAAGCGAAACGACGGGAATGAAATATACAACCGGCTATTCCGCTTATTTTCCTGCTCTATCACTGCTATCAACAGCCTTTCCAGACTCATTTTTAAGCCCGCCGCTCTTCACAATCCGGAAATAGGCAAATGCGCACGACAAGGCAACAGCTATGCTGAATAGCTGGGCAAATGTAAGCCCGATAAATACAGGAGAGCTGTCAACGCTCCTGAAAAACTCTATAACAAATCAGATAAGGGCATAAAGAGATGCAAATGCAAGAAAAGACGAACCGTCAGCCTTTTTTATGGCGTCAAGCCAGAAGATTATGCCGGCGCCTGCAAGGCATAATAATGATTCAAACAGCTGGACAGGAATTCTCGGCTCGGCAATTCCAGCATCTGCAAAAACAACTCCAAGAGGAGGATCTGCAGGTATCCCATAGCAGCATCCGTTCAGGAAGCATCCAATGCGGCCGAATGCAATTCCAACCATTACGGCAGGCGCAAACAAATCCAGCATCTTCAGAATCGAAAGCTTCTTTCTTCTGCAGAAAATAATAAACACGGCAGTCCCAATCACAAGGGAACCGTAAAGCGTGAGACCGCCTTCTCTGAAATTAAGGACAGAAAGAGGATCATTCATATATAAGGCAGGCCTTTGAATGACATACGCTATTCTGGCTCCCAAAAGGCCCGTCACAAGAATCCATACTATGCAGTCAAGAAGAGAATCAGGCTCTGCAACCTTCATCCTGCGGTTTCTAAGCATAACTATGCCATATGCTGCAAGAACGCCGAGAGTCATCATGACGCCATAATAATATATCTTAAATCCGGCTATTTCAAACGCAATCCTATGCATCAGACCTTCTTTCCCTCATCATTATCAGAGACTTTTTCGCTGACATTCTTTTTAGCAGCATCAAATTTATCGCTGTCAGGCTTTTCAAGAAGAATCAGTATGCCCAATGCGACAGCCCCGCATGTTATAAACGAATCAGATATGTTAAATACGGGGAATGTCCCCACAGATATATAGTCAACCACATATCCGTAAAGAAGCCTGTCAGCAAGATTTCCCCACGCCCCTCCGCACACGCATGCGCAGGACAGAAGATATCTGAAATCATCAAGCATAGCCTTTCGGAAAAAAAGAATGACGACAGCAGGGACTATAATCCCAAAAGCCGCCAGAAGAACAGTTGCGTTCTGAAGAATGCTGAAGGCTCCCCCATAATTTCTCAGATGAGTTATCTTCACAAACCAAAACGATGAAATATCCGCCCAAATCGGGAAACCCTCAATAAAGCATTTCACATAATAATCAAGAACGGCAATAAAAAAAGCTATGCAGCAGAATATAAGTATATATGATTTTATTTTTGTCTTTTGGCTCATATCAAAAAAAAGCGGGGAACCGCCGCTAAAGCATTAGCAAAGGCTCTCCCGCCTGTTTATATTATTACTAAAGAGAATTTATTGCTTCCCTGCATCTTGAGCAGATTCCGTCGCCGCCGGAATTTTCTTCTGTAAAGTAATTCCAGCATCTTACGCACTTTTCCCCGTCAGCATGAGAGGCTGTCACAAAAATTCCGTCAGAAACCTTCAATGCATTCTCAGGCTTTTCTTCCAGATGCTTTACGGACAGCTGGGAAACGATCATATACGACTTAAGCGTGCCGGCGAGAGACAAAAGCTTTTCATAATCAGCCCCATCGGCATAGACCTCTGCCTTTGCTTCAAGCGACTGCTTTATCTCCTTATTCTTACGGAGCTCTTCAAGCCTCAGGTATGCGGCAGCTCTTATTTCAGAGAGAAATGCCCAATCCTTAAGCTCCTCATCTGAAAGTATTTTTTCGTCAAAGGACGGGAATTCAGCAAAGAATACGGATTTAAGCCCTTCCTTTTCCCTAAAGAATTTCTGCCAAATTTCCTCTGCGGTAAAGCTGAGTACAGGGGCCATAGCGGTCACTATGTCGTGAAGAACCTCATACATTGCCGTCTGGGCAGATCTTCTTGCCTTTGAATCAGGAGCAAACGTATAAAGCCTGTCCTTTGCGACATCCATGTATACGGCGCTGAGCTCTGTCGCGCAGAAGCTCTGGAGGTAATAATATACCACATGGAACTGATAGTTTTCATAAGCGTCATGTATCTTTGCGATAAGCTCATTCTTCTTCTGGACAATCCATTTGTCCTCAGGAAGCATATCAGCGCGGCTGACGGCATTCTCCTTCGAAAAATCGCAGAGGTTTCCGATAAGGAATCTGCAGGAATTGCGGATCTTCTTATAAACCTCAGCTATCTGGCTGAGAGCCTCGTCAGAGAACTTCATATCCGCAGTATAATCAACAGAGGCAACGAAAAGTCTGAGAATCTCCGCACCGAACTTCTTCACAAAGTCCATTGGATCTATGACATTGCCAAGAGACTTGTGCATGGTGTTTCCTTTACCGTCAAGCACCCATCCATGGGTAAGAGCAGCCTTAAACGGTGCCTCTCCCCTTGCAGCCATAGCCGAAAGAAGCGAAACCTGGAACCATCCCCTGTGCTGGTCTCCGCCCTCGAGATAGAGATCTGCAGGCCATGTAAGAGCATCCCTCTTTTCCATGACAGCTTCATGGCTGACGCCTGATTCAAACCATACGTCAAAAATATCCATTTCCTTCTTAAAGGATTTGCCATGACACTTCGGGCATTCAAAGCCTTCAGGAAGAATTTCAGATGCGGACTTCTTATACCATGCGTCAGAGCCTTCAGACTCGAACAGCTTTACGGCAGCTCCGACCACTTCAGGAGTGTATATTGCCTCTCCGCATTCCTCACAGAACACGGCAGGAATCGGGACTCCCCATATTCTCTGGCGGGAGATGCACCAATCGGGCCTTCCCTGAACCATATTATAAATGCGGTCATGTCCCCATGCCGGAATCCACTTTATATTGTCAATAGCCTCGAGAGCCTTCTTACGGAGATCACATGCGTCAACCGAAACAAACCACTGCTTTGTAGCCCTGAAGATAATAGGACCATGACATCTCCAGCAGTGAGGATACGAATGAGGCTTCTTTCCCGCCGCAAGAAGAGCGCCTATGCTGCGGAGATGCTCTATAATAACCGGATTGGCCTCATAATACGGAAGCCCTGCAAATTCGCCTGTCTCCTCTGTAAGCCTGCCTCTTCCGTCAACAGGAACAAGTACATCAAGATTGTATCTGCGTCCTGTATCAAAGTCATCCCTTCCATGTCCGGGAGCCGTATGAACACATCCTGT
>JAKSUM010000189.1 GCA_024409025.1 bacterium
TTTGAAGGCGGAAACAAGAGAAATGCAATTCCTAGAGAAGCTTCAGCCCTTCTCTGCTGCAAGGATTCCGAGCTTCTTATAGAAGCGGCAGCAAAGTATCAGCAGATTTTCTGTGACGAATTTAAGGGCGCTGAGAACAATGTTGAAGTGGTTGCAGAGGCATCTGAGGAAGATGTAACCAGAGTAATGACAAAAGAATCCCGCGACAGGCTTCTTAATGCCATAATGGTAATCCCCCATGGAGTAATCAGGATGAGCAAGGCTGTTCCCGGACTTGTTGAGACGTCAACGAACCTTGCTATTGTCAGGGCTGACGGAGACAGGATTGCCATAGACATGTCCCACAGAAGCTCTTCCGAGACAATAAAGATGGCTTTGGCAAACAGGATAGAGGCTCTTGCTGAGCTTATCGGATTCGATTACAGCAGATCCGAAGGATATCCCGGATGGCAGCCAAATGTCGACTCAAAGCTTCTTGCCGCAGCTGTCGAGGCGTATAAGGAAACTCTTGGACATGAGGTAAGGGTTACCGCAATACATGCGGGACTTGAATGCGGGCTTATAATGGACAAGTTCCCTGGAATGGAAGCCATATCCTTCGGGCCGACGCTTAAGGGCGTCCATTCTCCCGATGAGACAATAGACATTCAGTCTGTGGAGCATTTCAGCGCATTCCTTAAAGAACTTCTCAGAAAGCTTAAATAAGCCGTTGCAATGATAAAAAAACAGCCTCTGCACAGCAGAGGCTGTTTTTTTATCATTGTGTTATGTGGTATGCTTAACAGTCACCTGAATCAATGTCAGAGATCAAATTTAAGCGGTGTCACGGTCTCGACATGTCCGTATTTGCCGCCTCCTCCGCTTCCTATCATAAGAGAGCCTTCTCTTGCCCTTATTATATTTTCCGCAACGTTCTTTTTTACGACAGAGCAAAGCTCTTCATGTGTTGCCTTATGTATTACGGCCATTTCGCTTCCGAATGCGTCTATAAGTCTTTGAAGGGTCCGGTCCGAAAGCCCAGGGACAAAATCAAGCGGAATCTGGTAATTGTATGGCGGCCTGTCTGCCGGATGAACGGGATTGTCAGTGTCGGAAATTACTGCCATCCTGTCAAGAACTCCTGTTATAAAATCCGAGTGGGATTTGGCTCCGCATTCAGGGCATTCAAGCACGGGAGGCTCTGCCTCTATTACCTTATTGCATTTTTTGCAGAAGCTTCTGTGATATTTCCCGAGCTTAGGATCCATACCGAAATTTGCGGCAATCCTTCTTCCGTCCGCTTTCCTTAGAGCCAGTGAGAATTCCTTAAAGTCCAGCCTTTCCATCTCGAACAGCGTATATTCCCTTGCTATTTTTCCTGCGGAGTGGGCATCGGACGAGGTGAGAAATGAAAATGATGCCAGCTCGGATTTCCTGTCGCCTATGTCTGTGTCTGCTGAAAGGCCTAATTCCACTGCAGGCATTGAGAGCAGCTGATCCTCCCTGAATATCTTTTTTATGCTGTCTGTCACCTTTCCGTATATGCTTTTATGAGGCGTAAACGCATGGGCTGGAACGGGTATTCCTCCGCACTCTGTGATTATGTCATACAGTATTGAGCAGGGAAGTCCGCTTGACTGTGAGGATAGCTCCATATTTGTGATATGTCCTCCCATTATCCTGCTGAATTCCCTAAGGTTTTTCATATAAGGAAAGTATCCGATATGGTGCGAAACCCTGCCGCCTTCCTCGCATGCCTCAATTTCGCTTCCCGGAATTATAAGAAGCCTGTCCTTGTGCATGAAGCCGCCTTCGGGCAGCTCGTATATTGTTCCGTCTGCCTCGAGCCGCTCCATATCCTTTATTACCTTTGGAGCGGCACAGTCGACAATGCCTGCTATATGTATTCCTTTCCTTCTTGAGCACTCTTGTATGACTGCGTCAAAGGTCAGTTTTTTTGAAGCTGTTATTTTTACGGGGGTTCCTGCTGACGATGCTCCCAGATGTATATGGAGATCTGCGTAGTAGTTCTGCATTTTTCTATCTGTTTATGAGATAAAGCTTTCTCTGGGGATGTGAGATGAATACGGCTCCGTCTTCTGTCACCTGAACCATTTCCTCCATTGTTATTGCCCCGTACTCTTTAAGAGTGATTCTCGGCTCTATCGTGAATATCTGCCCCTTCTCTATTTTTATGTAAGGCCTTTCTCCGTATCTTTCCCATTCAGGGCAGAGGAGGGCGGCTCCGTCATGAGTCGATCTTCCTACCTGATGGCCTAATGCATGGGGATATTCCCAGAAGCCATGACGGATAAGGACGTCTCTTGATATTTTGTCAATTACTCTTCCTTCTACTCCCGGCTTCATTGCCCTGAAGGATGACTGTATAGCGTCATCGAGAGCCTCGAATGCTCTTTTGACGATGTCCGGAGCGTCCGTTTCGCCATCCTTGAGTATATACCATGTCCTCTGGAGATCGGAGCAGTAGCCTTCAAATTTTACTCCGAAGTCGGCATGGACTACCATGCCTTTTTCTATGATTCTGTCTGAAGGGGCGGCATGGGCTTCGGCTGATTCTGCTCCTGCACAAATTCCGGGGCAGTGGCTGGCTTCCCATGCTGGCACCAGCCCTCTCTTTTTTATTTCGTCCCTGACGATGTCTGCCGTTTCATTTTCGGTCATTCCGCTCCTGATTTCTCTCGTTATCCTGTCGTATATTTCCTCAGTGATTTCGACGGCTCTTCTGACCTTTTCCGTCTCAGCGGGAGTCTTGCGGCTTCTCATTGCGCTTATTATAGGATCTGCCGAAGTGAATCTGTCTATATAAGGCGTATCCTTTAATATTGAGCAGAGTGTCTCATACATTCCGCATGTAAGCCCGTCGGACATTACATCGTCTGCCGATCTGTTGATAGCTATGGAGGATGGGTTTATTTCCTCTATCGTCTTTCTAAGCTCTTCCCTGATTGATCCGATATATGTCTTTATATTCTTATAGAGGCCTGATGCTTCGATGCTGTCCTTGTCAAGGCTTCCGACTATTACCTCTTCCCTGCCGTCCTTGGCGAAGATAAATGCCGACTGCCATGTAACGCCCCTGTCAATCATGAGATCGAGAGCGGGATCCTTCATTGTGTCGCTTTCTCTTACGAAAGTTATCCACATGTCTATTCCGAATTCATTAAGAAGCGATGGGATAAGTGCCTTTTTTTCCCTGATTATGTTTAAATTCATTGAATCTTCCTTTCAAAAATAAAGCCAGCGGCTTTTCGGCCGCCGGCCTTTTCTGTTTTATAGGATTATGCCTCGATATTGATTTCAGGGGCAATATTGTGAATAAGGGTGATCGGATCGATTACGCCCTTACCCTGCTGGTTCTGGGTTATGTTCTGCTGTGGAAGCGGAACAGCCGTTCCCTTTGCGGCGTCCTTTAACTCGTTAGGGTTGATTCCCGGCTTTGCCTGAGCCGCCAATGCCATTACGCCGGCTGCAAAAGGAGTAGCCATTGACGTTCCGGACATGGATACATATCCGCTGCCGTAATGGGATGCGGCTGTAATGTTTACTCCGGGAGCGAGGATGTCCGGCTTGATTCTTCCGTCATAGAGGGTCGGGCCTGTGCTTGAGAAGTATGCAA
>JAKSUM010000019.1 GCA_024409025.1 bacterium
GAACGATATATCTCCACATCCCAGCATATACGGATCCTGCATAAAGCCGAGGACTGAATATAAGATAACAGTCAGGGCCGGAGCCATGGATATAAACGGCAATAAGCTTAAGAATGATGTTACAAGGACTGTACGGACTGGAGACTGCAGGCCTGATATTAACATGCAGACCGGAGTATGTGTATTTGACAAGCCGTATTTCCCGATAAAGGTTATCAATATGCCTTCGGTAAGCCTTGCATGCAGAAGGCTGTCGCCTTATGATGCCGTCAGATACTGTTCTCTTTCGGGAACATCAGCCAAGGTTGCCGAAATGGAATCTGCCGGATGTGTACATAAGACGCTGGAACCTCCGAAGACTGAAAATCAGAGGACTGTTGTAAATGCGGATATTTCCGATCTTCTCGAAGGCGGAAAAGGCATTGTTTATATTGCAGCCCGGTTTCCTGAAAAATCTGACAGCGAGAGCATGCCGATGTGCTCCCTTGTTCAGATAACAGATATGTCAATACATCTCAAGGCATCGCCGGAAAATTCGCTCGTATGGGTTACCGGAAAGGACGGCAAGCCTGTTGAAGGTGCAGATATTGCCATAAGAAAGCAGGACGGCAGCCTTGCCCTTGAAGGCAGGACTGATTCCAACGGATGCTTTGAGATAAAAAGCACCGCTTCCGTCTGCGAGGGGGCTTCTGACAGTACATTTTATGTTTTCGCCTCGAAGGGCAATGATACGGCTTTTGTGTCCTCGGATTGGGATTGGGGCGTAAATATATGGGATCTCGGTCTTAATACTTCCGATTACAGATGGGCAAACAATTATGCGGCATCAATATTTACGGAAAAGGGAATCTACAGGCCTGGGGAAAAGGTCGGAGTCAAGGGCATAATAAGGACACGCGCCTCATCCGGTCTTGAGATTCCTGAGGAGAGAGCCTACAGGGTTACCGTATCTGATTCGAGAAGCAATGAAATCTTTAAAAAGGAAGTTGCGCTCAGCTCTAACGGATCATTTGAAATTTCGGTCCCTATACCTGATGCGGTTCCTTTTGGAGAATGTTCAATAAATGTAAGAGAGAATTCTCCGTCTGGAAAATATGTCGGCTTTACGTCTTTTGGCCTCTATGATTACAAGCCTGCGGATCTTGCGGCAGAGACAAAAATAACCTCAAAGGCTGTTTCCGGAGCTTCTTTTGTAAAGGGCAGCGTAAAGGCTGAATGGCTCTTCGGAGCTCCGCTCAAGGATGCCGAATATGAATGGACCCTTTCTGCCGAGAAGACCCATTTTGTTCCGGAAGGCTGCGATTCGTACTACTTCGGAATACAGGATTTTTCAGAGGGCGATGACGGAATGATCTCCCTTTCTTCCGGCAAAGGAAAGCTCGGAGCTGACGGAAAGTCGGAGATAAAGGCGGAATTTTCGTCTGACAAGCTTCCGAATGATGCCGAGATTATGCTTGAATCGACAGTGAAGTCCGCAAAAAGCGATCTTTCATCTTCAGACAGAGCCTTCTGGCACTCTTCCGAACTCTTTATCGGGGCCAAGCCCGAATCGTTCATAGCATCTGCCGGCAAGCCTTCAAGGATAGACACTGCATGCTTTGACGAATCGGGTAAGGCGTATAAGCCGACCCAGCTTTCCGTTTCTATATTGAGGAGAACATGGACTTCCGTAAGGAAAGACACGATAGAGGACGGGACGACATGGATCTCAAAGAAGAATGACGAAAAGGTCATGGATATATCCGTAAAGCCTTCTGAAAAAGGATTTGAATTCACCCCTGAGCAGAGCGGATATTATGTGGCAAGAATAACCGGCAAGGACAGACATGGCAGAGAATCCGTGACAGAGACCGGAATATGGGCATGCGGCAGCGGAGAATGCGGATGGGAACAGAGCGACTCTTCCGCAATGAAGCTTTCGGCTGACAAGAAGTCGTATAAGCCCGGAGAGACAGCAAAGATATTCGTGCCGTCTCCTTACAAGTCTGCAAGGGCCCTTGTCACTACCGAACGGAACAATGTCTCTTTCAGAAGCATTGAGAGAATAGACGGAAGCAGCTCGGTAATAGAAATTCCGATATCCGCTTCCGACGTTCCCGTCATATATGCGTCTGTCCTTATTGTTCCAGACAATCCTGAGCCCGGAGTCAAGGAAAACCTCATGAGAATAGGATATGCCGAGATTCCTGTAGATGCCGGAGCGTTTAAGCTTTCCGTATCGGCATCTCCTGACAAGAAGGATTACAGGCCTGGAGAAAAAGCCGTTATCAGGCTTTCCGTAAAGGATTCCGAAGGCAGGCCCGCAAGGGGCGAGATTGCTGTCGCCGTTATAGATGAGGGCACGCTTGCCCTTAAAAATTACAGGCTTCCGGACATATTCTCTGAGTTCTATGGAAAGCAGGATCTCTGCGTTTCAAGCTATGACATGTCATCTAACGCCCTTTCTCTTGCCTCCTATTCCGAAAAAGGCAAGAACGGTGGCGGCGGAACGGATTCCATGGCGTCTGAAGGCGCAAGGAAGAATTTTTCGGATGCCGCATACTGGAATCCTTCGGTTGCTGCGGATTCTTCAGGAGAGGCTGAGGTTTCGTTTACAATGCCTGACAGCCTTACCTCGTTCAGGGTCATGGCAGTTGCGTTTGAAGGCAAAAAATTCTCCGGACTGTTTGACGACAAGGTTACGGTTTCCCAGCCTCTTGCAGTCAAGGCCGCCCTTCCTGTATTTATGCATGCGGGAGATGAGGCCCTGTGCGGCGTGACGGTCGTAAACAACAGCCCGAAAAAGATAAATGCCAGGGTAACTCTTTCTCAAAAATCTCTCGAGCTTCTTGACTCTTCCGATGAGAAGACGGTTTCGATAAATCCAGGTTCGGAAGCTCCGGCGCTCTTCAGACTCAAGGCTCTTAAAAATGGAGTCGCCCAGTTGTCATTTAAGACTGAAGCCGGAACCGAGAAGGACGAGATACTTCTTTCGATTCCTGTTATTCCTTCTCCTAACGGAATCAGGACGGCGGCTTTTGCCGGCATTTCGTCTGCTCCGTCTGTGAGCGAGAAGGTTCAGATGGAAAGCGGATTCGTACCCGGTTCCGCTCTTCTGAAGGTATATGCGGGAGCCTGCGAATACGATCAGCTCGCAGGAGCCATGGATTACCTTGATTCCTACAGGCTGAACTGCCTTGAGCAGCTGACATCCAAGATTTTCCCGTATGTCGATGCCGCTGACTTTATGAAATATGAAGGCAGAGGCGGACATGATGCAAAGGTCGACGAATGGATTAAGACTGCCGGCGACAGACAGTATTATAACGGCGGCTTTATGCTCTGGGAAAACGGCATTGTTTCGGACTATCTGACATGCTATGTTATGGAAGCCCTTATAAAGGCGGAAAAGGCCGGATATAAGGTTCCGGAAAATATGAAGAATAATGGCGTGACTTATCTTTCATCTCTCGCATCAAGGCCCATTGACAAGGGATGGAACAATTTTGATACCGAAAAGAACAAGAGATTCCTCAAGGCCTATGCCGCATATGATCTCTATCTTGCCGGCAGGAACGATGATTCTGTAAGGAATACATTGGCCGAGAGCGTGGATCTTATGGATCTTACTGGAAAGGCTATGCTTCTTAGGGCATTTGCCGCAAGCGGAGGCAATTCATGGGATAAGGACAGGGTCCGTGAGTCCATAATGAACTCACTCAGAATTGAGAGCAGGGAGGCATGGTTTGAAAATGACGCCTCCTGCGCAAGATTTTACGGATCTGACGCGGTATCTACGGCCATGGCATATACTGCCCTAACTGAGGCTTACGGATCATTCCCTGAATCTGACAAGGTTTTTCTCTGGCTTACCGGCAGAAAGCATAACGGGGCATGGAGAAACACCCATGAAAATGCACTTGGAATATCTGCCGTAAGCAGGGGAATCGCTCTTCATCCGTCTCCGAAGGGAGAGTTCAAGGCATCGGCAAGGCTTGACGGGGAAGTAATCGCTTCAGGAGTTGTCGATCCTGCAGGAAAATCCTCGGTTTCGGCAGAGAAGCATATTGATTCTCTGGAGGTGTCAGAGCTGTCCTTTGAAAAGAACAGTGGCGGCAACATGTATTACAATGCGGTCCTTTCATGGCAGCCCAAGGGGGAGATAAAGGCATATGACAGCGGATTTTCAGTTATGAAGATTATCGAGTCAGCGGATTCAAGCAGGATTGACGGATTTGCTGAAGGCGGAATCTATAAAGTTACAATATCCGTATCTACTCCTTCAGACAGGGATTTCGTGGTTGTCAGTGACAGCGTTCCCGCCGGATTCAGGGTCATCAATACGGCCTTCAGGACCGAGAGCGCGTACCTTGCTGCCGTTCTTGAATCCATCGAGGCTTCAAACAGGCAGAAAAACGGCTGGAGCTCCTTTAACCATATTGAGTACGGTTCCGACAGCGTGAGCATGTTTGCTGACAGGATGTCCAAGGGAGAACATCTCTTCACCTACTTCATAAAGGCGGTATATAAAGGCAGGTATTCAATGTATCCTGCCAAGGCCGAGCTTATGTACTCTCCGGAGGTTGCCGGAGCAAGTAATTCGGCTGAGATAGAAATAAAGTAAAATCTGAAAAAACGGCTCTTTGATGAGGGCCGTTTTTTTTTTAGCGTCTTGACAAACAGGAGATAAAATAATATAATTTTCTTTGCCTTATTTTATCTTTTTCCAAGCAGATAGAGGTCATATGGACGCAGTTGAAGCAGAATTCAAAGAAAGATTCACGCTTGAAGGCAGCAATGTCAAGATATTCTCGGGAAACGCTCATCCCAGACTTGCGTACGATATATGCAGATATCTCAACCTCCCCTTGGGCGAGTCATACGCCGGTTTTTTTAAAAATGGGGAGACAAGGGTTAAAATAGAAGAAACCGTAAGAGGGAAGGATGTCTATATCGTCCAGCCAGTATGTGGCAGGGTTAATGACAGCCTTGTTGAGCTTCTTCTGATGATTGACGCCGCAGCCAGAGCGTCCGCTAAGAACGTTACTGCAATAATTCCCTATTACGGATATGCGAAACAGGAGAAGAAGACCTCAGGCAGGGAGCCCATCGCGGCCAAGCTGTTCGCCAACATATATACTGTGGCGGGAGCCAACAGGATTATTACTGTTGATTTGCATGCGGCGGCGATTCAGGGCTTTTTTGACATTCCTGTGGATAATCTCGCTTTTGCTCCGATATTTCATGATTATTACATGGAAAAGCTTGAGGGGCAGGATGTTGCCGTAGTATCTCCTGATGCTGGCGGAGTTGCCAGGGCAAAGGCTTTTGCCGATGCTATGAAGGCTTCTCTTTCAATAATATTTAAGAGAAGAAACAGGCCCGATCATGCCGAGGCAATAGAATTCGTCGGCGACGTCAAGGGAAAGACGGTTCTTATCATTGATGACATGATATCTACCGGAGGCACCATGATAGAGGCAGCCAGGCTCCTGAAAAAACAGGGCGCCTGCAGGATATATGCCTGCGCCACGCATCCGCTTCTTGCGGGCAATGCGATAAGGGATATAGATAATTCGGATATAGAGGAAGTCGCTGTGGCCGATACGGTCCCGATTCCAATTGAAGCGAGGAGAGGCAAGTTTAAATGCCTTCCGGCGGCCCAGCTTATATCGGAAGCAATTAGAAGGGTTCATTATAATTTATCAGTAAGTATGCTTTTTGACTGGAGGAAAAAATATGAAGCAAATAGCGATTGAAGCAAAGAAGAGAGAAACAGGCAAGAAGGCCGTCAACGCTGTAAGAAATAACGGCGGAATCCCCTGCGTAGTATATGGAAAAGGCATAGAAGCCTTCAATATCTCCGTGAACAGCCTTGCTTTTGAGAAGCTGCTCCATGCACATGGAATGAACGCTCTTTTCAGCCTTGACACTGAAGACGGCTCATGCGTTGCCATGATCGCCGGAGTCCAGAGAGATCCCGTAGCAAGGATTATCAAACATGTTGATTTTCATAAAGTAAACCTCGATGCAGCTGTCGAAGTAACGGTTCCCGTCAAGCTCGAAGGCGACTGCGCCGGAGTAAGAGCTGGCGGCATCCTCGAACAGCTCATGTGGGAAATCAATATCGAAACCCTTCCTATGAAGGTTCCTGATCACATCGTAATCGATGTTACCAATATCGGTCTAGGCGAAGAGCTCAGAGTAGCCGGCGTACAGGCGCCTGAGGGCGTAACCGTAAAGTCACCTGCTGACGACATCGTCGTAACAGTATTGGCTCCCAAGGCAGAGTCTGAAGAAGAGTCCGAAGGCGCAGCAGAGCCCGAAGTCATCAAAAAAGGCAAAGAAGACAAGGAGTAATCCTGAAGCATTAAAAAAGCTCCCGCAATGCGGGGGCTTTTTTTTTCTCCGAATGATGCTATAATATATCCAATGAAAAATTACTAAGGGGGATTCATGCGTCTCTATGAAGCTGGCGGCAAGGCTGGAAAGGCCGTAAGGACGGCTGTTATTACTTTTCTATCCTTATTTGCTGTAATAACGCTTATAATGTCTTTTTATGGGGAATTCCCAAACCGGATTAAAGGATATGTGCTTGCTCCGGAATCTGCGGCTGCCGGCTCTGATTTCTATATTTCCATTGCTCTGTCCGACAGTTCCGGAGACTTGCCCGTGAAAGGCGCCAAGTCTAAAATTTCCTTTTACATAAACGGCAGGCCTGTCGGAAAATATGAGGATGTCACTGATTCATACGGAAGGGCGGCTGCTAAACAGACAATTCCTGCCGGTGAGACCGGAACTCTTCTTTGCGAGGCAGAGGCGAAATCTTCATCAGGCTCTTTCAGGTTCAGCAGAAAATTTGAAATAACCTCATCTGACTCTGCAGAGGTCGTAACGGACAAGCTTGAATATTCCCCTGGTGACTCTGTGTATGTCAAGTGCGCTTCGGACAATCCATCTCCCTCCGAATCAATGTCTCTCTCACTCTTTTCATCATCAGGAATGCTTCTGTATTCGGATACTGTTCCGGTATCTGAATACGGCTTCGCTCTCGGAACCATACCTTTGGGCAGTATGATTGCTCCCGGAGAGTATGAGATAAGGACTGAATGCGGCGGCTGCTCTTCTTTTAAAAGGATTTTTGTATCAGATTCTGGGGACAGCTCCATAAAGATAAGACAGTCTGTGTACCCGTCCTACTTTGCCAGCGGAGGAAAAAACAGGATAACCGTAAGCGCTGAAGGCAGGCAGGGCATTGCGATGCGCAATGCCCATATTTCAGTTCTTGTTTCTGAAAAATCAGGAGATTCGGTTCTTTCAGAGAAAAGGGTTTCTGGTGATACTGATGATTTCGGAAAATTTTCGTTTGATTATTCCGCCGGAACTTATGAGAAGGAATATCTTGCGGAGAATCCTGTTACAGTCTGCATAAGCGCAAGGGTAAGAAAGCTTGACAGCGAGCATGCACAGACGGAAAAATCCTTTGAGATGTCCCCTGCTCCTTTTAAGATATCCTTTTTCCCAGAGGATTCATCGCTTACTCCCGGAATCCGGAACAGGGTGTTTGTTTTTGCCTCGTATCCTGACGGCTCTCCTGCAGCCGCTGACATCGAGGGTATGTTCGGAAACAGGATTGAGAGGCTTTCCACAAATAGGAGCGGTTTCTGCGAGTTTTGGACGGATCCTTCCGCAGAAGGAGGCATCTTTCCGGTATTTAAAGCTAAGGATTCCAAGGGAGACGTTGTATCGGCCCCGTTTGACTTTTCAAAATACATCTCTTCATGCTCTTTCTCCATATCTTCAGACAGGACATGCGTAAAAGCAGGCTCTCCTGTCAGGATAACGCTGAGAAATGCCGCAGGGGATGCTCCTGTAACTCTTCTGCTTGTCAAGGGAAGGGATATAATATTATCAAAGACGGTTTCCCCTGACGGACCTGAATCATCTGTCGATTTTATGATTCCGGGTTCGGCTGATGGCTTGTGCAGAATTGCGGCAGTAAGAAGAAAATCAGCCGGAGATCCCTGTATTAAGACAATAGATCTTTTTGTTACGGAGGGAAATCTTCTTTCAATGAAGATTTCACTTGATAAGAAGTCCTATCATCCCGGAGAGATTGCGGAGGCTTCATTTGATGCTGACTGTGACGGGGGCAACGAGGGCTTCAGTGGCATGATCTCCTCAAAGCTTATATCCGGAGGATATGGGATTTTAAGGGAGTATTTTGACGGGCTTCCGACAGCTGTTTCTTCTGAAAGCATATCCGGATATCTGTCATCGCTCCGTGAACAGGGCAATCCCGATTCTCCTGACGTTCAGGAATTTTTCAGATTTGCTTTTTCAAAAATAGAACAGCAGCCCCTGCCTCTTATATTTGAAGACGTGGCAAAGACAAGCAGGGAGTCTTTCGAAATGCTAAGGACGGAATATTATAAGGGCATTTTCTCATGGACAATGAAGATATCCCTGATTGTCTCCATACTGGCTTTCGCTGTGCTTCTGTTTGTCGCCCTGAGGGATGCCGTGAGAGCCTCCATTGGGAAGAATGCCCCTCCGGAATTTGAAAAGGATGAGGCTGCAGGTGCTTTTGTCTTAAATCTCGGCGTGCCGATGACCGCCTTTATAACGATATTCATATCCTTGTGCGTTATGTCATTGAGGCATATTACGGTAAACAGCTTCATAACCTCAAAGATGGTTATTGTATCCGCCGGAATATGTGTGTTTCTGCTGTTTCTGTGTGAGCTTGCCCTTGCACATTCGATATCCTGCCATTCTCAGAAGAAGCTTGATCTCGGATTTATCTATATATTGAGAATATCATTCGTCTTTATTGCCGGAATGCTTTCGGCAGGAGCCTTGGTGATAACCGCTTCCGCCAATCTGTGGGGAATATGGGGCTATGAGACGCTTTTTGCTGGAAATATACATACAATTGAGATTGCCGTGCTATGCTTCCTGCTTTTCCCTGCCATTTCTCTTGCAATAACCTTCTTAAGGCTTGGAAAGAGTGAGAATAACAGGTTTTACAGGCCGGTCTTTCTTTCAGGTCTGGCTGTAATTGCCGGAGTTATGATATATTTTTCATGTTCGGGATACAGGCAGTTCGTGTCATCTCCCGATTGTCCGTTATTTATTTCTGACTCCCGTTCCGCTTCCTCAGACAAGGAGCTTCCGGCTTCATTCGTAAGGAAGCCTAGGGCCGATGTCGCAATACCCGTTGCATCTTCGTTTACGTCTTCGCTTGATTCGTTCGGAATGGCATTTGAGAGATTTCAGGTTCCGGTTGCTTCTGGAAAAATGACTCTAAGAAGCGTTGCATATACGAATAAAGGGATTTCCAACCCGTTTGAACAGGAGTTTGACGTGTCCAGACCCTGCATGCTTTCTTTCAGCTGCCCGTCTTTCATGACCGATGGTGATTGCGAGACGGTTCCTTTCAGAGTAAAGAATGCCTCTTCCGAACAAAAGGAGATAGTCCTTTCAGTTACCTCTGAAGGCGCTTTAAAGGCATCCGGCGGCAGATTTTCAATGAGGCTTATGCCTTATGAGGAATGTGTTAAAAATATAATGGTAAAGGCTTCCGGCTCCGGACATGGAAAGGTTTTTGCCGAAGCCTCATGCGGAGGATATTCTGAAAAGAGGAGTTCGGATGCTGAGGTATCTCCGGCGTCAAGATTAGGTGTTAGGTCAGTGTGCGGCCGGTTTTACGGTCCTGTTTCCCAAAAAATACGCCTGTCGGACAAGGAGCTTGCCTCCCTGACTGGTGCCTCAGTCAGGATATGTCCGGGAATATTTTCAAATTATATGGCATGCTCTGACGCTTATGCTGAATTGAATCCGATTACATGCCCTCAGGCTGCCGGAGAGGCGGGAATAGCCGCAGGCGCGCTTTCCTTTGCCGATCCTGAAAACAAGCAGCTTCAGACCTCTTTAAAGGCAGAGACGGTAAAGAGCGTTCAGGACATTCTTGCATGCATGAATGATGACGGCAGTTTTTCCGTCGTAAACGGAGGACCTCCGGATATATGGCTTACCGATTCGGCAATAGAGGCGATTTCCGAGGCGTCCCTTGCCGTGCCGTGCGATCCGTCGGCAGTCAGAAAGGCTGCGGACTGGCTCTTCTCAAAGCAGCAGAAAAATGGATCTTGGGAAAATAACCTCCGTCTTACGGCAAAGACCCTGTATTCTCTTTCTAAGGCTGGACTGCCTGAAAATCGAAGAATGAGGGATGCCTACTCCTTCTTAAAAAAGAAGATTCTTGCCTCATCTGATCCGTTTGCTCTTGCTTATACAGCCCTATATGCCGCAGGAAGGGACAGGGATACTTTTGACCGGACTGCTGCGGTGATAAATAAAAATGCCCTGCATACTCATGAGATATGCTGCTGGCATGCCGGCGAAGGCCTCTATTCGTGCGTCCAAGGACT
>JAKSUM010000190.1 GCA_024409025.1 bacterium
AGCATAAAAACAGCTCTGAGGATTATTACTCAGAGCTGTCACAGCTACCTGTCTGTCCTTCAAATTGAGTTTTTTAATACCTCTTTGGCTTTTTCAAGCTGTACATCATCCTTTTTCCCGACCTTTCTCGGAATCATCGGGACATTATGATCAGGCCGTATGCCTTTTCTGTTTATTATATGGCCATCAGGAGAAAGAAAATACGCAACCGTCAGCTTTACAGCGCAACCCTCTGGCTGGTTAATAACCTCCTGAACCGACCCCTTTCCGAACGTTCTCTCGCCGACAACAACTGCCGATTTATTATCCTTTACTGCAGCTGCAAAAATCTCAGATGCGCTTGCAGAGAAGCGGTTTACAAGTATAACTGACGGAATATTGACCTTTGGCGCCTTTATTGCGTTACATGAAATTATATTCCTGTTCTTGTCAACCTGCTTATGGACAACCTTGCCTGACGGTACAAAGCGGCTTGCAAGCCCGACTCCAGACACCAGATACCCTCCGCCATTATTTCTGACGTCAACAATAAGGCCTTTAAGATTATTGGACGGCTTATTAAGCTCGGCAAGGGCAAGATCAAATTCATCTACAGTGTCTGAAGCAAAGCTTCTGACCTTTATATATCCTATATTATCAGAAAGCAGCTTGTGAGTGACTGAAACGCTCTTAATATCATCTCTTACAAGCTTAACGTCGAAAGTCTTATAATCCCTTTTGATTGTCAGATTTACGGAAGAGCCTTTAGGTCCTTTCATTTTGGAAACGCACATCTGTATATCCACATTATTGGTCTTCATGCCGTTTATGGCAATGACGGCGTCTCCAGCCATTATTCCGGCATTATAAGCCGGCGTGCCTTCCAAAGGCTCGACAATCATAAGAGCTCCGTCATTTTCCGTGCTTTTTTCAACAATAACTCCGATTCCGCCAAATGTCTTCTCATTAAGATCAGCAACAAGCTCCTCATACTCGGACGGTCTCAGAATTGTGGTGTAATTGTCTCCAAGCCCGAAAAACATGCCATAGAGCACGGAGAAAGAGAATATGTTCCTAAATTCTTCCTTAGATGCCGCCTTGGCGTTCTTAGAATCAGGGACATAAGAGTCAAGCTCTTTTTCGTATTTTTTCAAAAGGGATGCAAGAAAAAAATTTTCCAGGCTAAGCCCGGAAAAATCCGCATCAGCATATTTTATCTTGGCTTCCCTGAAAAATCTTTTGATCTCTACGCCTACAGACGTCTTTATGGCCTCTTCGGATATCCTGCCTATAAAAATCTTTTTTATAAGCCTGCAATTCAAATCGAAGAACTCGGGCGTGACATCAAATCCCACAGTCTCCTTTCCACTGAAAAAATCCGAATAAAGGTTAATCTTGGCAAATTCCTCATCACCTAATGATTTATACAGCAGAGGCTTTTTTTTTAAATCATACCAGTCAATAGGATCCCACTGCGGATCGAACTTCCCTGCCGGCATAAAAAACATTCCGGAAGCATCTCTCGACAGAGCAGAAGAAGCAGAGGTGTTCTGCTTTCCAGCATCAGGCGCTGGTTTATCGCTCTTGGAGTAATTAAGCCTGAAGACAAGAAGCAGAAGAAGCAGAAATACAGCTGCAAGAGCAAGCCCGACAGCCATATAAACAAAAGATAACCTTTTTTTATTGGCTTCCTTCTGGCTTGCCAGATAATCCTCATATGTAGTAAATGACTGGGGCCATGGCGAAGCGCCTTCATCTGCTTCATCATACTCCCCGTCATCATAATCATTCTCAGAATTTTCATCAGCAACGGCCTGAGCCTGATCGCTCATTTCGACAGAATCGCCGAATCCGTCCCTATCTTCGCCTGAATCCCCTAATTTGTTTTCCGGAGATGGCTGGTTGTCATTTCTGTCCATTAAATATTTCCTTTCGTCAGAAAATAGCCTGCGGGCTTAAGATCTGTGGCCAAGGAACTGCCTTACCAAGTCAGCCCTCTTGCCATTAGGAGCTACCTTCAGATATTTTTCAAAATAAGGGACAGCGCCACTTTTATCGCCTTCCTTTATTTTCAGCTGCCCCATATTGAACAGGCCTTCAGGATCTTCCGGCCTCTTTTTCAAAAATGCCTTAAAATGCTTTTCAGCTGAAGAAAAATTTCCCAGCATCTTTTCAGACTGAGCAAGGTTGAAGAGGCTTGGAGAATCGTCCGGCTTCAGCCTTACTGCATTATTAAGGTGCTTTTCAGCGCTTTCATAATACTGCTGGTTAAAATAATATGTCCCTAAAAGATAATGGGCCTTATAATTTTTGGGATCGGAAGCAATTGCCTTTTCATACATTTCCTTTGCCGCGGACGGGCTTCCTGTCTTTTCCATGAGCTCGCCACTAAGGCTGATGCAGTCACTATCCTTGGGATTAAGCTTAAGAGCCTTGTCGCAAAGGGATTTTGACTTCTTGTAATCTCCCTTGTCAAAATAGATGAATGCCGAATTTATGACAGGCTGAAAAAGCTTTGAATCAAGCGACATTGCCTTCTCATAATACTTAAGAGCCTTTTCCTTATCCCCCTTTTTATCAAGGATCATCCCTATATTGTTATAAGGATTTGCATATGTCGGATCTGTCTTTATCGATTTCAGGTAAAGAGAAACCGCCTTCTTGTCATCTCCGGCAGTCATAGCCTCGTTGCCCTTATCCTTAAGAATCGTTGTCTGCGTCCGAAGAGATGCAGCCCCCGACGAAATCGCGCAAGAAAAAATAATAAGGCACGCAATGAAAATCGATAACGCGTTCTTAGCCATGCAAATTCCCCCTTTAAGCATTATCCTGTTTAATTATCTATTATTAGCTGAAAAAGACCTTTTTCCTTTTCAGGCATGCAGACCTTTGGGAAGCACAAATCAACGCAGGTTCTTCCTTATGTCCTCCAGACAATATCCGGCAAAGCGCAGATTTGACATCTCGCCATCAATATCCCTTCCTGTCTCAAGCATATCTATTATATTGTCAATAATGCCGTCAAGACGCTTGATTGCTGATTCAAAATTTACAGCATTGTCATACAAAGAGCCTAAGGCATTTGCAAATTCTTTCGATTTTGACGCGTACTCTCTCCTAACCTGCTTTACCACGCTCCTGTAATTCTTAAATTCCTGTATCAGCTCATTGACGCCAATACCTCCAGCCCTCCATGATGCAGCGGCATTGAAGAGGAGCTCAAGCCTTGCAGGAAGAGGATCCTCAGCAAGAAATTCGTCATAGCCTGCTCCGAGGCTTGTCGAGAGTCCTTTAGGAATAACAGCGCCGCATGAAGGACATATCCTTTCTCCTACAGGGGCAGGCTTTCCGCATCCTGGACAGACCGGCCTTTCGGAATTTTTAAGCGGCGAAATGCCGTTTCTGATTTCAATAAGCCTTGGAAGAGAAGCCTCAATATCCCTCATTCCGGCAATCAGGCGGCTTTTATCGGAGTCTTCAAGAAACATCATAAGCTGTTCCACTCCTGTCCCCTGAAGCTCAAGAAGCTCATAGACCTCCATTGCCGAATGGCTGTTGCGAGCCTTTTCCCTGAACTGGAAAAGAAGATCCTGATGGCGCATTGAA
>JAKSUM010000191.1 GCA_024409025.1 bacterium
CACGGCCTAAAAATACGTTTTCGGAATTCTTCCCATATGTCACAAGACCAAGCTTCGAGGTCATTCCGTATTTTACGACCATTTTTCTGGCAAGCTCGGTAGCCCTCTCGAGATCGTTGGAAGCGCCGGTCGTAACATCACCGAAAATAATCTCCCCAGCGGCTCTTCCTCCAAGCATAACTATAATCTTTGCAAAAAGCTCATTACGGCTCTGAAGGAATTTGTCCTCTTCAGGCATGCTCCATGTCACGCCAAGAGCCATGCCTCGTGGAAGAATCGTTATCTTCCTTACAGGATCAGCTCCGTCCGTCAGAAGTCCTGCCAACGCATGTCCTGTCTCATGATAGGCTATGATATGCTTCTCTTTTTCAGAAAGAATCCTGCTTTTTCTCTCAGGACCCATAATAACCCTTTCAACAGCTTCCTCGCATTCGCCCATCCTGATGGTCTTTTTATTCCTTCTGGCAGCAAGAAGAGCGGCCTCATTCATAAGATTTTCCAAGTCAGCCCCAGAGAAGCCCGGAGTAGTCTTTGCAAGGACGTCAAGATTAACATCCTTTCCAAGCATCTTATTTTTTGCATGGACCTTAAGTATCGCTTTTCTTCCCTTGATATCAGGTCTGTCAACAACCACATGTCTGTCAAATCTTCCAGGTCTCAGAAGAGCCGGATCAAGAACATCCTGTCTGTTTGTTGCGGCAAGTATGATAATTCCGCTGTTAGTCTCAAAGCCGTCCATCTCGACAAGAAGCTGGTTAAGCGTCTGCTCCCTCTCATCATGACCTCCGCCATATCCGGCGCCTCTCTGACGTCCGACAGCATCTATTTCGTCAATGAATATAATGCATGGGGCAGCCTTCTTTGCCTGATCGAAAAGATCCCTTACTCTGGAAGCTCCTACGCCGACAAACATTTCAACGAAATCAGATCCGCTCATAAAAAAGAACGGGACTCCGGCTTCGCCTGCGACAGCCTTTCCCAAAAGGGTCTTACCGGTACCAGGAGCTCCAAGCAGAAGTACTCCCTTAGGTATTCTTGCGCCAATTCTGCGGTACTTTGAAGGATTCTTAAGAAAATCGACAATTTCCTTAAGCTCTTCCTTTGCCTCATCTACTCCGGCGACATCAGAAAACATAACCTTCTTCTTGTCATCCGAAATAAGCTTGTGGCGACTCCTGCCGAAGTTCATGCCGCCCATTCCGCCTCCTCCGGAGCCGTTAAACTGCCGGAACATCATTACGCCGAGAGCTATAATAAAAACAACCGGAAGCACGTTAACAAGTATCATAAAAAGATTGCCTTTTGAGGCTTCCGCGGTTATCTTTACATTCTTATCCTCAAAAATCTTAAAAAGCGCAACATCCTCAGGATTAGGCAGGTAAACCTTGAACGGGGCATCCGCGGTTTTTCCGTCACTGCCCTTTTTAACGCATACTCCCCTTGCCTCTGGATAAGACCAGACAATCTCTTTAATATTTCCCTTCTTTGCCTCGCTTACAAGCTCGCTGTAAGGCATAGAATGGGACTCTGAAGCCTGATAGAAGGCTATATAGAACAAAACCGTCACGATTAGCAAAAAAGCTATCATATGACCAAAGGATCTGTTTTTAAACAAGGAAAATCCCCCTTCTGTTTTTCTTTTACTGAGCCTTTACGGCCGCAAGATAAGGAATATTCCTATATCTCTGCTTATAATCCATACCGAATCCTATAACGAACCTGTCAGGAACCCTGAACCCGATATAATCTCCCGATATATCCGCCCTTCTGTGTTCGGGCTTGTCAAATAATGCGCATATCCTGATAGACGCAGGATTCCTCTTTAACAGAAGCGACCTTACGGCACTCAGAGTTATTCCCTCATCTATAATGTCCTCTATCACAAGAATATGCCTTCCCTCCGCAGAATGGGAAAGATCGCTTATCAATTTCAGGTTTTCCTCGGGCTTATCGCTGTTTCCGTATCTTGTCACCTCAAGATAGTCGAGAGTAACATCGGCGGTAATCTTTCTAAGAAGATCAGCGGCAAAAATAAAAGCCCCTCTCAGCACGCATACTGCCAAAATATTCTTTCCGTCATAATCCGAAGATATCTCGGCAGCCATTTCGGCAATCCTCGTGTCAAGACTTGATGCATCAAATATAATGTCAAGATCTTTGTCTGTCATAAAATATCACTTTCTATAAGCCTTTATGGTTATGAATCTTAATGAGGATTCCGAAACAGCCGCATCCGCGCTTATCCTCATACCAGCAATCCATAATATCCTGTCCTCACTGTCAGTAATAATAGGAATCTTATTCCTTTCTTCTGAAGGAATCTTCTCTCCTGCAAAAAAATCCTTAAGCTTCTTTTTTCCCTTCATTCCAAAAGGCCTGAAGGAATCCCCGTCTCTCCTGAAGCGTATGCGCATCGGCATGGATATCCTGTCGGCATCAAGCACGGCGCACATGCCGCCATCAGTCAGGCATGACGGAACGGCATCGGAAAAAGAAAGAGAAAAAGACAGTCCGGAAACAGGCTCAAAACAGCCGTCATAAAGCTCCTGGGGCATTTCCGGCACAAAATTCTCCTCAGGGTGAACGGAATTTTTAGAATAAAAAACGATGTCGCCGTAACGCCTCTCGGCAATCGCATCCCTCAATTCAAGCTTTGCAAACGAAGGAGATGAAATAAGAAGCCTTGCCTTTTCCGTGGAATCAAAATCAATCTCAGCCTCATCACATGAAAGAGCCGCAACGGCAGCCCTAACCGCCCTTCTCTGGACAGCCTCGGCACAGGCCGCAAGTTTTGATGCGGAAATCCTTATAACCCCGCCATTAGGAACACAAGCCTCAGGAAACAGCTCCTCTGCATATGAATCGATAAACCTGCTGTCGCTTCCAGTTATCTCTCCAAGAGAGACAAGAGCCTTCCTTATTCCTGGAGAACAGCTTTCAAGAACAGGCAGAATCTCATTTCTTATCCTGTTCCTGAAAAAATCCGAATCCGCATTTGTGCCGTCCTCTACATGAGGAAGCCCCTCAGAATCAAGGAAATCAAGTATTTCCTTTTTTGAAATATTAATAAGAGGCCTTATTATCCTTCCGTCCCTCGCAGGAGTAATGCCGCCCATGCCTCCTCCGCCAGAGCCTCTGATTATCCTCATAAGCACAGTTTCCGCCTGATCGTCAAGATGATGGCCGGTCGCAATTCTGTCAAACCTATGCTCTGAGGCAAGACGCTCAAACATTTCATATCTGGCAATCCTGCCAGCAAGCTCAAGCGAAATTCCTTTTTCAGACGACATAGCCGGTATGTCAACCTTATCAAGAAAAAAAGGGACATCGAATCTTTCGCTTATTTTCCGCGAGAACTCGGCATCCCTGTCTGCTTCCGCTCCCCTTATACCATGATGAAGATGGGCACTCATAAGGGTAAGGGAATATTTCTTCCTTAAAAAAGCAAGGGAAGCAAGAAGCGCTACGGAATCAGCCCCTCCTGACAGTGCGACCATAACCCTGCTTCCTTTTGGCAGCATTTCATATTTTTTTATGGCTCTTCTTCTTTTCTCAAGAAAACGTTTCTGCCTGT
>JAKSUM010000192.1 GCA_024409025.1 bacterium
AGTGGGAATGGCCGCCTGCTATTTAGAACAGGTGGACGCCTGATTGTAATATCCGTCTCTTTTTAAATCAGTATTAAGAAAAAAAGCATAGCCTTTAAGCAGGCCATGCTTTTTTTTATTAATATGACGGGATTATTAGACCACCGTATCTTGACTCTATAAATTTTTTAGTTTTATCTGACCTTAGCGCCTTCATAAGCATTTTTATCTCAAACTTGTTTATATCGGATTTTCTTATTCCTACTGATTCAGCGTAAGGGGAATCCTTAGGCTCGGAAAATACTGCATTTTTTACAGGATTGAGCTTTGCCTTTATAGCGTATTCCTGACTTAAAACAGCAAGGTCAAAAAGATTGAGCTGCTGTATCATGTTATCCTCAGGAAGAGTCATTATCTTATAGCCTTTTTCTATTTTTTCGATAGAATCATAATTACCGTTATATCCTGTTCCTGCTTTCAGCTTTATCAGCCCTGATGCATTCAGCACCGCAAGTGCTCTGCCCTCATAATTGGCAGGTATTATTGCCTGCCCGATATCGGGAACTGAATAAATACTTTTATATTTAGCAGAATAGATGTTCATTGGCCTTAAAAATATGCCGCCTGCAGATATCAGATCCGCATTGTGTTCTGATGCGAATGCTTCAATTTCCACCGCACTCTGACAGAAATGGGCGTCTATTTCTCCGGTTGCAAGAAGCAGATTAGGATCCTTATAGTTCTTTGAGCCAATTGGTTCTACGGTGGTAATTATCAGGTTTATGCCGTATGATGCAAGCTCGCCTCTTATGCTGTCTATAATTTGAGCATCGGGCATTGATGATGCTGCTATCTTTAAGTCTGATGCCTGAGATGATGCAGCAGAGAGTATTATTGATAATGCCGTAATGAGGACGGCTGTTATTTTTTTTATTGACAACATTTACCCCTGCCTTATCCTATTGGAAGAGACCATTTCTCTTTTAGGGAATCGGGTATCTCATCAGCAGGCTCTCTCATCATTTTAATCCGATCGATCGTATTCTGGAAGCATTCCTTTTCAAAATCCTCAATACTCTGGCCTACTGCTTTTAGATATTCCGCACAGGCTTCCTTATTGTCGAGCAGTGAATCTCCGTCATTCATCTCATTTTTCAGCTCTGCCGGAGTTATTTTCAGTTTTTTGGCTTCTATTGATATTTCTCTTTCTGTTATTGTCGTGAACCTTTTCATTTTCTTTTTCCTCAAGTCCTTTTAAATACTGGTAGATATTAATATAGCCTTCTGTCTGGGCAAGCTGCGTTGGGGTCAGTCCGTCAGCTGTTTTGACTTTAAGATCGGCTCCGTTTTTGACAAACAGCTTGACTATCTCGCTGTGACCCTGTTGTATTGCGTTATGAAATGCATTCTTTCCTATTTTTGACTTTTTGTTTATGTCTGCCCCGTTGTCAATAAGAATTTTGCATATATCGTAAAAGCCTCTGTTGGCGGCTTTTTCCAATGGGGTCCATTCCCAGTATTCTCCTGTTATTGATATGTCTGCTCCTGAATTAATAAGCTCCTCTACAGCCTCCTTATGTCCTTTTGTTATTGCCATATATAGAGGTGTTGCTCCGTCTAATGCCCTGTGGTTGAGCGCTTCTTTATTCTTTGCCAGCTCCTTTATCTTATTCGGCTTATTCCAGAATGCAAAGAAGTGGAGCTTGTTCCAGCCGCCGGCTACCGGTTCATTAGACTTATTTTTAAGCTTATTAAGCGTTTCTTCGGCTGCCTCTATGTCTTCTTCTTCGACAATCTGGTGCATTTTATGCATGGCCTTGCTGTCATAATAGCTGTCTTTTGTATAGTCTATTTTTTTGTCGATAACGCTTTTCTCTGCAAACTGGTATATGGATGGGCTATGCAGAAACACTGAGTTTCCGACCAATGCGGATATTTCACATTCCTTGCTAAGATATTCATATATGCTGTCTATCCTTGAAGAGCAGTTGCTGTAATAGGTCTCAAATATGTCAGATATTCTAACAGGATCCTCGATTGTATCATGTATGGTTTTTGTCAGATATTCTGAAGCTATGATCATCTTCTTTGTATTTAGCTGTATTTGGCTGTGTATATTGACAAGATCCTGAATTGATGATTTTATCTGAAAGGAATACTTGTTCTGAAAATTTTCCTTGTTTATCTTGCTTTTGTTCAGCTGTTCTTTCTGTATGCTGATTTCCTTCCAGTCCTCAGGAGTTATGAATTTAAAGTCTCCGTGAAGTCCGAGATCCCAGTAGGAATTACGATCAAGCTCAGCCCTTTTCCAGCTTGCCTGCGCATCGATTTTTGGAAAAAGAGCTGATTTTGCCTTTTTAAGGCTGTATTCGGACGCCTCTATCTCATAGTCCTTCATTATCCATGCAGGAGAGTGTATGGAGGCATAAATTACAGCAATGTCGCCTATATCCTTGTCATTATTCGTATTATGGGAGCTGAAATAGGCGCCTATGTCATATGATTCTATAGTGCCGAATGTTATGAATTTTGTATTCTTGTCCAATTCGTCTGTATTAAGCTCCATATTCAGCTGATTTATTGAATTTGTCAGCTTAGTCTTATTATCGACAAGATCCATATTAATCTGCTCTATAAAGACATGAAGCTTGTCGAACTTTGCTGAATCTTGACCGCCGTTGTCAGATATATATTTTTCTATAAATTCTTTATATTCTTTCTGAAAATTTATTTTTCTGTTTGTTCTCAGTATGTCTATGTAGATTTTCCTGATATCCCGTTCGGTCTCCATTAGCGTCTGAAGAAAGTTTAGCCTCTCCTTATGATATAGCGCATTCTGCTTTAGATATTCGTTTGTGTTGTCTCCGAAATAATATAATGGCTGCCTTACCTCAATCTTATGCTCGTTTGATGTACGGCTTATGTCTGTATCGTAATCATAGTAGCTGGTTCTTCTTGAAACCCTTGACTCTCCTGTGGCGGTCAGGTATTTTTTTGCCCTTGCCTTTCCTCTGGAAAGCTTCTGTATCTTCATGCCTGAAGCTGCCTCCTGTAGGTCAAGATTGCTGTTGTGTGCTCTTTCAAGGCATGATTCAAGAGTTTCCATTTTGGACGTGGTGCTGCCCGCATAGGAAACTGTTGGGGTTATGAATGAACAAGATGCGGCTATGAATGCCGCTGCTATTATTGCTGAAAATCTTTTCATTATTATAGTCCTGTCGGTATATCAAAAAATTCTGTCTTAATATCGTACTTCTCTGCTATATGCGATTGGAGAAGCTTTATTCCGACAGTTTCCGTGTTATAGTGGCCGGCACAGAGCATGGCTGTCTTTCCTTCTTTTGACAGATGCCAGCAGGCATGAGGAGATTATTCCGACAGTCCTTATTTCTTTTTCAGGATTCCCCATGAGAAGGCTCTTTGAGCCTAATGCCGCATCTATTATCTCTTTTATTCTTGATACAGGCTCGGGAGCTGCAAGTCTTCCCATTATTCCGACATATTTGCCTTTATATCTGTCGAATCCGCCTTCTGCTATAAAGTTTGGAAGCAGAGCGGCTATTCCTGCATTATTGCCAAGCTTGGGATGCA
>JAKSUM010000193.1 GCA_024409025.1 bacterium
TATAAGAAGAGACCATTTTCTTTATTCTGTTCTCATAATTCTCATAATTTTCTATCTGATATATTGCATCATTATAAAAAACCTGAAACGACTGCCTCAACGACGTCTTTGTAAGTATAAGCGCATAGGAATTCCTGTAATGGAAAAATATGCATGAGACGGCTATAAGAAGCAGGAGATAGGGTACGAACACGCTCCAGAATATTTTTTTCTTCATATAAAAATATCCCCCAGAATGGACGAAATACATCCATTTATTATGTGAAATCTATTTTTTCAACAGGCACTGCCTCTTTTGCCCTTAACTCGACAGAAGAAACCTTCCATCCGCTCTTTTCCTTCACAATATCGCATGTGCCTGTATAAAGGGCTTTATATAATTTTTTCTTATGAATAAGTTCAAGCCGCACGTCTATCTTCAATTTACCAAGCCTGCCAGAAGAATCATAGATGACAACCTTCTTAATCCATGCCTTCTTTATGTCTTTAGATTTTAGGGCAAATTTATAATAAGGAATATTTGCCTTTAGCTCTTTTGAGAAGGATCCATAGGCAGCCTCATATTTTTTCTGCTGAAAGCAACAGAAAAAATGAGCCACCGCCTGCTTAATTTCTTCATCATTCTTTCCGGCCGAATAAGCAGGCAAGGCAAATAACGAAAAAATAAAACAGACGATGGCTATTTTTATAATCATATGACGCGCCGGCGCTGTGATAATCGGTACTGTCATTTTCAGGGTTTTGTCAGCGTCTGCGCTGGGCTATATTGCTCAAAGAGACAAAATCCCTCTGAACGAATGAAAAATCTAAGCCTTATCGGCAAGTCTTACAACAAGAGGATATTCCAGCTCAACCGTGAGTCCGCCCTTTGAATCAGCAAGGGTAATCTCAACCCAATACGTGCCAGGAGCTTCAAAAACAGCTTCCTGGAAGAGGTTTACTGCCATAAAAGGTGTTGTCTCCTCTTTTAATTCAAAAGGCTGCTTGCCCGTCTTAATGATGTCCGTTTTTTTATCAGGCTTCAAAATTTTGATTTCCTGAGCAAAACGCCCCTGTCCGTTACACCAGCTGTTTGCGATAAAGAATCCTTTTCCAGGGAACTTAAAAGGGAATTTGGGGAAAGGGAGCTCATAAAAAATGCTGCTGAATGTCGGAGGACCATTCTTTTCATCAACCGAAAGGCATGGAACTGAAAATTGCAGTGAAGGACGCTTCATAAAGTAGGCACCACCTTTTCTGTTTATATGTTTCCCTCAGGCATTGCCATTGGGAATCAAACCAAAATAATTATATAGCAAAAATCTGACGTACTCCCACCACTTAGCCTAAAGGCCTAAAGTGAGGGATTCTTGCTTCAACGAACGCTGTCTATTGCCGAAACAATAAGGCCTTACATGTTCTCCACAAGCGTATATTCCCGCTCGTCCAACGGTATTTGTATTTTTCGCTTACTTCATATTTACAGCCACATTACTGATTATATTATATAGCATTGTAAGAAACAAATCAATACAAAAATTTGTCCGATTAATCCCCAAGCAAGAGAAGAATTTTCAGAAATTTTTGAAAAAAAATACAAGATATCTTTAGAAAGCCCCGAAAGCAGCAAGAGCTTCAGCAGCTGCGGCTGTCTCAGCTTCTTTTTTTGAGGCGCCGCAGCCAGCTCCTGCAGTCTTGCCGCATACAACGGCTTCTGCCTTAAACCTGTCAGTTCCGGAAGATTGTGAACCAACCTCAACAACATTATAAACAGGAATCTCTTTGAATCTTTTCTGGGTAAACTCCTGAAGCGCTGTTTTGGCATCCTTCCCAATCATTGAAAGCTTAGAAAGTTTTACGCTGAAATGCTCGAGAACAAGCTTTGATGCAAAATCCCATCCTTTACAGAGAAAAACAGCCCCAATCACCGACTCGTATAAATCAGCCAATACTGAATTTTTTTTACTTCCACCATTCTTTCTCTCGCCGTTGCTCATAAGGATAAATCTGTCAAGACCGATCTTTCTGGCTTCACAGGCAAGAGAATCAGTAGAAACAAGCGATGATTTCTTTAAAGCCATTGCTCCTTCCCTGTCAGAATGGCAATTCCTATACAAAAATTCGCTTATGACAAGACCGACAACCGAATCGCCAAGGAATTCGATTCTTTCACTGCAGCTCCAAGGAGTCCTGCGCTCACTGCTGAATGATGAGTGAGTCACCGGCTCAAGAAAGAACTGCCAAAACTCAGGCTCAACCCCAAGAGAAATGCAAAGCCTTTCAAGAGCCATCCTGTAATCTTCCGGATTTGGAAGATTACTCATATTTTTTGAAAATAAGGACGGCATTCTGTCCGCCGAATCCGAAGCTGTTGTTTATTGCGTACTTTATATCCTTCTTTACCGCTACATTGGGCACGTAATTGAGATCGCATTCAGGATCCGGAGTTTCGTAATTTGCAGTAGGAGGAACAACTCCGTGTTTAAGCGCAAGCAGACAGACAATTGATTCAAGAGCTCCTGCCGCTCCAAGATTATGTCCGAATACAGACTCTGACGAGCTGATGAGAATATCATACGCTCTTTCGCCGAATACAGACTTGATTCCAAGAGTCTCTGCCTTGTCCCCAACGGGGGTCGAAGTGCCATGGGCATTAATATAGTCAATGTCATCAGGCGATATTCCGGCATTTTTTATAGCCATTTTCATTGCAGCGGCGCCACCGGCACCGTCGGGACTGGTGCTTGTAATGTGATAAGCGTCAGCAGTCATTCCGCAGCCAACAACCTCACCGTAAATTTTGGCATTTCTTGCCTTGGCATGAGAAAGCTCCTCGAGAATCAATATGCCGCAGCCCTCAGACATAACAAATCCGGCTCTGTTAAGGTCGAAAGGCCTCGATGCCTTTTCAGGGCAGTCATTAAAACTAGATGCGGTAGCCTTCATATTCTCGAAGCCAGCAACTGCCATAGGAGTTACCGTTGACTCAGAGCCTCCGGTTATCATGACATCGGCATCTCCGCGCTTTATTATATGATAAGAGTCAGCGATGGAATGGCATCCCGTAGCGCAAGCAGAAACTATGCTGTAATTGGGACCTTTGAGTCCGAATCTTATGGCGACATTTCCTGAGGCCATATTGGATATCATCATAGGAATAAAGAAAGGGCTTACCCTGTCAGGTCCGTTTTCAATAAGGCTTGCATGCTGGGATTCAAACGTGTGCATTCCGCCTATTCCGGAACCGATAACGACTCCGGTCCTATAGGGATCCTCTTTTTCAAAATCAATGCCGGAATCCTGAATAGCCATGTATGAGCCTGCTGAAGCAAACTGAACAAATCTGTCCATTCTTCTGGCATCCTTTTTGCTTATGCCATAATTTTCAGGAACAAAATCCTTTACTTCCCCGCCTATCTTCACTGAATATTTCTCAGTATCAAAAGATTCAACATGGGATATTCCGGATTTTCCGTCAGTAACGGCTTTCCAGAACGTATCTATATCATTTCCGGCGCAGGAAAGGAAGCTGATACCTGTAACGACAACTCTTCTT
>JAKSUM010000194.1 GCA_024409025.1 bacterium
GGAAGAATAAGCGAACCACCTTCGCTATAAAAAATATCAGGAGGCCTTGGAAAAATTATCTGAAACTAGCAAGCGATTTATTAAGAAGCCTTACAGCCTCAGGGCTTCTCATAACGGCGATAGAGCATCCGGCAAGCACAAACGCTTGGGCTGTCGCAGCTTCCCATATTGCGCCGGAGCTCTCGGCTTCCCTGCTTCTCCAGCTTTCGGAGCCTATAAAATTAATAAACGGGCATGAAAGGGCCTTATCACCTGAAAGTCCGGCAAGTCTTGCCCTTTCCATTATGGAACAGCTGTATTCAAGGCCATAGCCTAAAGCGCCTGTGGTAGGATCTGAAATAATCCTGTCATCGCCGAATCCCATTTCTCTCAGAAGGATATTAAGCTGCTTGGCAATATTTATATCCACCGGCGACTCGGCAACTATTGAATGTCCGTTTTCAAGAACAGCTCCGGCAATTTCCCTGTAATTTTCAAGCGTAACTGAAGCAATAACAAGATTTTCACCTTTAAATTCCCTTGCTGCGGATGCAAGAATCCCATTATCAATCTCGGCAATTCCAGTACCCCTCAATATAAGAGGAAGATTGGAAAGTGAAAGAACCTCAGAGATACATCTAAGCGATGACGTGGTATCAGTGCCCCCCTCATCAGGCTTCATTGAAAGAAGGTTAAGGCATATTGCCTCAGCCCCAAACGAATCCCTGCACTTGAGAGCCCACTCGGCAGGAGAACCTACCCCCTTCAGCAAATCAGCCGGATACTCCGGAAGATTTTCAGGAATTTTATCAAGAATCTCATAAGCCGTCAAAAACTCATATTTTCTGCCTGACACATCATAAAATGGAAGACAGCCCTCTCCGCCGGCAGACAAATTATTCTTCCCTATAGAAACTTTTGAAACGGTTCCAGAAAAGGAATCCTCAAATTTTTTCATATCAATTCTCCATAAATATCATCAGTGTGAGGAATGAAAAGAGCAGCCCCCCATCTGTCCATAAAAGAAGCCTCGGAAGCAAGATCAACAAACAGGGCATTCTCGGATATCTTTTCAGACTCAATCCATCGCTCTGAATCCAAAAGAATATCCAAGCATCCGGCAAGCGACGAATTACCGACAATAACAATCTTATCCCTGCAGACCGGAGGGAAAAGACCTATTTCAAAACAATCGTCAATCATGCAATGTTCGGAAACGCTTCCTGCAATATAGACATTTTTTAAATCAGAAAATGACATTCCGAATGAAGCAAGAAGCGATTCCGCCCCTGCAAAAATAGCCGCCTTTGCCCTTAGAAGATTGGCTATATCATCCTCATCAATAAAAATATCCCCATTTTTGCCTTCAGCAAGAAAAAGCCTCCCGTTTACAGCCGAAGATCTTTCAGTAAACCTGCCGCTCCTGTCAATCATTCCATTTCGAAAGAGTCCGGCAATGAGGGATATAACGCCTGAAGAGCACAGTCCTAACGGCTTTTCCCCTCCAATAACGCTTAAATCGACTCCGTCTGCAGAAACAGAAGCATGAAATACGGCACCGTCCAATGCAATCATTCCGCATTTTATGCCTCCGCCCTCAAAAGCAGGGCCGGCAGATGCCGAACATACGCCAATCCAATCTGAACATCCCAGAGCAATTTCACCGTTTGTCCCCAAATCGATAAGCATGGAAGGCTCCTGTTCCCTGCATAATCCTACATTCACGCATCCTGAAACCACATCTCCGCCGACAAATCCGGATGCGGCTGGCACAAGACAGCATGCGACATGCTCTTTCCTTATAAAGGGAAATGATGCTGACACAGGCCCTCCGGGAATCCTGCGTATGGAATCAGGGCTTATTCCGCAAAACAGAGAAGACATTACGGTATTGCCGGCAATAAGTAAAATGGACGGAAACGGAAGCCCGGATTCAGAAGCCATCTTTAAAAACAGCGATTTTACGGAATTCCATATACAGGCGGACATATCCTCAAGATTATCCTTTGAGGCGATTATCCTGCTTATCAGATCAGTTCCATAACGCCTCTGCGCATTTAATGCCGATGCCTCTGCTTTTACCGTTCCCTCATTCAAATCAGCCAATAAGCATTTAACAGCAGTCGTCCCGATATCGACAATACCTACAGAAATCCTTCCGCCATCAGGACATACGGAAATCGGCCTTTTACCGGCAAAAAGCACTGATACTGAACCGGTTCTTCCAGTTAATAAAGACAGCTGCCTTAAGAATTCCAAATCAGGCTCTGAAGAATCAGGGAAGAATGCCTTAAATGAAGACATATAATCACGGAATTCTCCAATTTCAATGGAAAATGATTCCGTATGAATAAACGGTGATACGGCATAATCCAGCTTCCTGTGGCATAAGGACAGGGACTCGCCATGAAGAAAAATATCAGCAGATATAATTGAATCATGAGCAGGAATATGACGGCATGCCAGTTCCTCCCTGCCATTTGCCAAGCACCTGCATTTTCCGCATGTTCCTTTTCCGCCGCACTCTCCCCTCATAACAAATCCATTTTTCAAGACCGCTTCAAATATGCTGTCATTATCATCGGCAGAAAGACATATGCCTGAAGGATCGAATTTTATTTTTTTCATACTAAGGATGACGGATCAAGCTTTTTCAGCCATGGTGAAATTCCGGAAGCATCGGCGGATCCGATAATGACTTTCCATCCGGACTCATTTTCTATTTCTTCCTTCAAAGAAGACACATATGCGCATATTGTAAGAGTCCTATGATCGACCTTATCTCCTATCCCCGTCTTTTCAAGGGTCTTTGCAATAACTGAGGCATTAAATTTGTCAGCTGCCCATGCAGTCAAAAGCGACGTCCCGTCAGTGTCCGCAATAACAAGCCAGACAGGAATTCTGCTTGCTTCAATCTCAGAGGAAACAAGGAAATGAGTCAGAGAAAAATTAGTCGTTATAAAAACGGGAGAATTTTTCCCAGGATTATTTATAGGATATATACCAGGCTCCACCTGAACAGGCCTGCGGGGATCCGAATAAATATTGGCAGCAAGCGTAAGAACAGGCATAAGCTTTTCCCTGCTGCAAAACGGAACAACAACACATCCTGCATATCGCTGAACAAATGCGCAGGCATTCATAATAGAATCATCGATATCATCCGATATACAGATGGCGGCAAACGGATATGTTTTCTGCCTGAACGCGACAGAAGCTCTCCTGCATACAGCCATGCACTCCATAGCATCTCCAATAGTACCGTCATAAACAAAAAAAGCATTATATCCTGTCTTTATGTCAGCAGCCTTTTCATCAAATTCATCTGCAGACTTACCATAAACACCAACAGCGCACCCTTTATCCATCCATGCCTCAATCTGCTCTTTAGAAGCATTTCTGCATATAATCAGAGGCTTTCTTCCGCAATACATGCTGACTGCCTCTTCCATAACGGACGAATCATCGCATATCAGAATTAAAGGCCTCTCTTCGCCAATCATTCCAGCTTTTGACAGAAAATCACCTGAAGAATGAATAAGGGCAACCGCACCGG
>JAKSUM010000195.1 GCA_024409025.1 bacterium
GTATTCGGGCTCGGAGAAATGTATCTTAAGCCTAAGATCGGCAAGGTTATGCCTGATACTCCCGCATACAGGATTGGCCTTAAGGAGGGCGATTTCATAACCTCCATAAACGGAAAATCCATTACTGACGCTATGGAGATGATTGACATAATCCATGAGAATCCCGGCAAGGAAATCACAATAAAGGCCAAAAGGGGAGAGGACTTCTACACAAGAAAGGCTGTTCCAAACGAGTATCTTATTCCGTTCTCGGAAAAGATTGACGGAAAATACAGGACTGTCGAGCTTGATGCTGATGAGGCTAAGAAAAAAAATCTCGAGCCTGGAAAATACGCCGTTATTGGGATGCTCGGCTTCCGCCCTGACACTAAGTCCATGGATATAAGATTCAACAGGGCTTCGTTTGGAGCCGTGATTGTTGATACGGCCGATAAAACATGGAAATTTTCCATCTCTCCTTTTATGGCAATTTCAATGCTCTTCAATAAGCAGATTTCATCTAAGGAGCTTGTCGAAGGCTCCTCGGGCCCTGTCGGAATTGGTCAGATGTTCTTCGAGATGTACAACAAAGGCATTCCTGCTCTTGTATATTTTCTTGCGATAATAAATGTGCTTATAGGCGTGTTTAATCTGATTCCTTTCCCAGCTCTTGATGGCTGCAGGGCTTTTGTCATTGCAATAGCATGGATTAGGAGAAAGGATTTTGATCCTGAAAAAGAGGGCATTGTCCATACGGTCGGCTTTTGGATTCTTATGCTGCTTGTGCTCTTCTTTACATATAATGATATCGTAAGGCTTATAAAAGGCATTAAATTTTTCTAATAAAATGTTTAAATCATCTGAAACAAGGCAGGTTACTGCAAGAAACCTCCGTATAGGAGGAGGCGCTCCCGTTGCCGTACAGACAATGACGAATGTTCCGGCAAGGGATATTCCGAGAACTATTGACCAGATATTTGAAGTGGCTGCGGCTGGTGCCGATATTGTAAGGATAGCAGTGCCTGATATGGATGCTGCCAAAGGCATTTCAAAGATAATCGACAAATCTCCAATTCCGGTTGTTGCCGATATCCATTTTGACGAAAGACTTGCTCTTGAGGCTCTTGACAGGGGGATTGACAAGCTAAGGCTGAATCCGGGAAACCTTGTCCATAAGGAAAGGCTTCCAATGATAGCCGCAAAGGCTTCCGAGAGACATGTTCCAATAAGGATAGGAGTCAATGAAGGCTCTCTTTCCAAAAGGCTTCTTGAAAAATACGGCTCTCCATGCGCCGAGGCTCTTGTTGAGTCTGCCGCTGATGAGGTTGCCGAATTTGAAAAGCTTGGATTTTACGACATAGTTATTTCCGTAAAGACCTTCTCTCTTCCGCTTATGATGAAGGTGCACTCAATGCTTGCGTCAAGATTCAGATATCCGCTTCATCTCGGAGTTACTGAAGCCGGAATACCGTATTCTGGGACAATAAGATCCGCAGCCGGAATAGGCGCCCTTCTTCTGTCGGGAATCGGGGACACTATAAGGGTTTCCCTTACAGGATCGCCGATTGAGGAGGTAAGGGCCGGATGGGAGATTCTGAAAGTATGCGGGGTCAGGCAGAGAGGTCCTGTCGTTATATCATGCCCGGGCTGCGGACGGACTGCAATAGATATCTGTTCCATTGCGGAGAAGGTAAATAAGGCTCTGGAATCATGCGGGAGAATGATTACCGTAGCTGTAATGGGATGCGCTGTCAACGGCCCTGGAGAAGCAAGAATGGCTGATGTCGGAATTGCCGGAGGTCGAGGCGAGGGAATCATATTCAGGAAAGGCGAAATTGTCCGCAAGGTGAAGGAAGAAGAGCTGTTTGCGGAGTTAATGAAGGAAATAGAGAGCTTATAGATTATGAAGACAGAAATTCTTAATTTTTCAGAGCAGGGATCTGTTCAGAGAGCGGCCGAACTCTTGAGAAAGGGCGGAATTGTCGCATTCCCGACCGAAACGGTATATGGTCTCGGCTGTGACTTTTTAAATGAAGATGCCGTAAGGCGTATTTTTGAAGCCAAAGAAAGGAGCTTTTCCAAGCCGCTTGCGCTTCATGCAGCTGATTTTGCGTCTGTACAGCAGTATATGAAGAATCTTCCGGAGGATATAAAGGCACTTGCTTCCAAATATCTTCCGGGACCTCTTATGATAATAGCCGAGAAGACGGACAAGGTGCCTGATTTTGTTACGGGCGGCATTAAAAAGGTAGGGGTAAGAATCCCTTCATGTGATGCCTTCTCTGCTCTTGCCAAAGCATTTGGAAAGCCTATTGCCGCAACCAGCGCGAATAAGTCCGGAGCTCCGGCCCCGTCTTGTTCATCTCAGGTAATAGCGGCTCTTGACGGAATGATAGATGCCGTTCTTGTCGATGACAGCGGTACTGCCGGAGTTGCCTCGACTATTCTCGATGTATCCAGCAGGCCTCTTAGGGTTTTAAGGACAGGTTTCCTAAAGGCATCAGACATTGCAGAATCAATAGGAGAGGGCGTATTGCTTTCTGATGACGGTTCTGTTGTTAGGACGGACGAATCATCTTCAAGGGTAAAGGTAATACTTGTAGAGGGCGAGAGACCTAAGGCGTTGAAGAAAATTAAGGCTCTTTACGAGAAGCTTTCTGCAAATGAGCCTGATTCTGTAGGCATTCTTCTTACTGACGGCGGCGAAGAGCATATCGGCCATCTTCCAAATTCGAAATTTATGGGATCCCGAAATGAGCCTGAAAGGATTGCTGACGGATTCTTTGCATGCATAAGGGCATTTGAAAAGGCAGGGTTCAAAACCGTCATATCTGAGGGTATTGAGAGGAAAGGGACCGGATGGGCTGTCATGGACAGGATATCATCGGCCGCATCTGAAATCATTAAGGCATAGACATAAAGCCGCAGCTGTACAGCCTGCGGCTTATTTTTTAAACTTTTTTAAATATAAAAAAAAGCGGAACTTTCGTTCCGCCTTATAAGCTTTTCCAATGGGCAGGAATGGATTCGAACCACCGTAACGCGTTGCGTGTCAGATTTACAGTCTGATGCCATTAACCACTCGGCCACCTACCCATTTGGCTTCTCTGGAATTTCTTCCCTTGAAGTGATTTGAATTATACTACTCTTTTTATGTTTTGTCAATAGTTTTTTTAAAAAAATATATTTTTTTTTAAATTTCCTGATGGACGAAGCTTACAAAGCTTTTCAGTTCTTCAGGATTTGAGCTTCTTGCTATATAGACGAAGTCTCCCATTCCTTCTGCAAGGACTCCCGGAATTCTGTCTGCCATTACTATAATGCTGCCGAATCTTGAGAATATTTCCTCATTTGAGCGGGCATATCTTCTTTCCCTTGTTCTCCTGCTTGCAAATGCGCAAGAATATTTTTTATGTTGCCATCTTATGTCTACAGGCTTTTCCGTTATTATGTCAGCCCATGCCCTGTAAAGATCCGTATCG
>JAKSUM010000196.1 GCA_024409025.1 bacterium
AGAAGACATTTCCGCTAGCATCCCCCTGCTTCATCCACAGATCCAGTTTGAACTTGCCAGCCTGTATGTGCTCCTCAATAGCTGCCGCAACCTCCCTGTCCTCCTTAGAAGGAGAATAGGACGGATCATACAGCGCCCTATATATGAACATCAGATAGTCAAGGCAAAAAGGATCAGTCTCGCACATCAAAGTACCGTCAAGATCAAATACGGCTATCCTGTCTTTTTCAGGAATAAAATCCTTGGAGCCGCGCCTTGTCACACTCTCCACATAATCGGCAAGAGCCTTTAAAGGCTTGGAATCCTTTGTCCAAAAACGGAAATCAGACTGCTTTTTCACCGATACAGACGATATGAACTTTCTTGAGGCGGCATCAGCAGCCGAAGCCGTCATAAGAATAATCAAGGTAAAAGCTATAATAAAATTCTGCTTAAACATTTAAGCCCCTTTCAACTCCTGCGGCATACCGCATTGCTTAGAATATCCTTCTGCCAGTTCATAAGCCCTAATCGGGTTACAAGAATCTCGGGATCATCAATAGTCAGTGCAGCTATTTTAGAAAGAGTCTTATGATTGGCTATAAGCGGAGGATCAATACCAAGCGCTTCAGCAGCAACATCCCTGGCGGATTTTATCCTCTCAAACACCTCAGGATTTACATCCATCTGAGTCTGAGGCTGCCTTATCTTTCGCAACGGCCATTTATCTTGAGAAAGCCTTTTAGCCGCATTCCTCGCCTTTTCAAGCCTTTCCCCTCTCTGCCTTCTTTTTATCTGTTTATCAAAAAGAGGCCACTCATATACGCTTTTAAGCTCCTCAGAGCACCATACGGAAAGCTCTATGAGCTTCTCATTCTGCAGAATCTTGAATACAGGAACATCGCTCTCCTGAGCCTCACGTTCCCTCCAAGCCCAGAATTCCCTGAGATATGCGAGAGCCTTTCTGTCCAGTCCCGAAGCCCCCTTTACGCGCCACCGCTCTTCATGAACAGTATCTGCAGGATGAAGGAAAGTATATATCATATGCTCGCAGCTCTCGTAGAGCCAGCCAAGCCTGCCCTTTGAGTCAAGCTCTTCAGCAAGCCTCTTTCTAAGCTCGGGAAGATATTTGACGTCATTTGCCGCATATTCCATCATATTCTCAGGAAGAGGCCTTATCGACCAGTCCATCTTCTGCGGGCCCTTTGCAAGCTCAACTCCGAAATGCTTCAAGACAAGATCGGCAAGCCCAAGCTTCTCATATCCGAGCAGCTGTATTGCAAGCATAGTGTCAAACACCCTGTCAGGAACAAAGCCGAAATCATCATGCATGAGCTTCAGATCATAAGCTCCGCTATGAAGTATTATAAGCTTTCCCTTCATGGCCTCAAACAATTCAGAGGCATTCTTATTAGCAAGAGGATCAACTATGGAAATCCTGTCTGCGGCATTAATCTGTATAAGGCAGAGGCGCGCATTGTAATGATGAAGCCCGTCAGCCTCAAGATCGATGGAAATCTCCTCCTCATTTCTTATACGTTCAATGAATTCTTCCGGAATAAGAGGCCCCGAATAAAACTCAGCTTTTTCAATAGTCATAAAAATTATCTCAATCTTTCCATTACTGAGCGGCACTTTCTTCTTGCCTCATAATCGGCATAAGAAATGTTTTCCCAGCAATCAGCAGGAAGTCTTTCCGAAGACTCAATAACCTCCCGCACTGAATCGTATATGCTGCCGAAATTTATCTCTCCACGAAGGAAGGCATATACCGCCTCCTCATTCGCGGCATTAAGAGATGCCGGCAAAGTACCTCCGCTTCTGAAGGAATCAATGGCAAGCTTAAGGCATGGGAACCTGTCATAATCAGGCTTTTCAAAGGTAAGAGGCTGGAGGGAGAGGAAATTAGTCCTCTTCCATTTAAAATCGAGCCTTTCCGGATATGAAAGCGCATACTGTATGGCAATCCTCATATCAGGAAGGGACATCTGGGCAAGCGTCGAGCCGTCAGAAAATTCCGCCATAGAATGTATTATGCTCTGAGGATGCACGACAATCTCAACATCATCAGGAGCCACGCTGAAAAGATGACATGCCTCAATAAGCTCAAATCCCTTATTCATAAGGGTTGCACAGTCAACTGTAATTTTTTTGCCCATTGACCAGTTCGGATGAGCAAGCACGTCAGAGACTGACGCATTCCCGAGCTTTTCGGCAGGAAATTTTCTTAACGCTCCGCCGGAACATGTCAGAATAATCCTGCTTAAAAATTTTCTTCCGCTCCCTATGCACTGGAATATTGCGCTATGCTCGCTGTCTATGGGACGGATCATGATTCCGTTTTCCACAGCGGTCTTCATTACAAGCTCCCCTCCCGAAACAAGAGCCTCCTTCGTTGCAAGGGCAAGCTGTTTTCCGGAATTAAGCGCTGACAGGACCGGTTTCAAGCCTGAAATTCCGACAGATGAGACAACGCAAAGCTCCGACTCAGGCATCGAAGCCGCATGACAGATGCCATCATCGCCTGAAAGAATCTCAGTAGAGCATCCGGAAGGCAGATTTTCTTTAAGAAGCCGGAAAGCCTTATCATCCGCAACAGCAGCCTTCAAAGGCCTGAACTTCTTTATCTGGCAAAGAAGCTTTTCCCAATTTTTTCCGGCAGTGAGAGCAACAACCCTGTACCTTTCCGGAAATCTTTCAACGATGTCAAGTGTCTGTGTTCCAATGGATCCCGTCGATCCTATAATAGAAATATTCATAATAAAACTCAAAGGACGCTGAAATATTTGAAAATAAAGAAAGCAAGAGGCGTTGTCAGAAACAGGGAGTCAAACCTGTCAAGAATTCCCCCATGTCCCGGAAGAGCGCTTCCGGAATCCTTTACAGAGGCATCCCTCTTTATGAGGGACTCCCAAAGATCTCCCATCTGGGCTACAGTGCTTATAACAAGGCCGAACCACATGGCATCTATCATATTAAAGGAAAGAAGCTTGCCTATAAGCAGTGATACCGCAATTCCCGTAAAAATCCCCCCTACAGATCCCTCAACGGTTTTATTAGGGCTTATATGCGGGCACAGCTTGTGCTTACCGAAGAGCTTTCCGAAAAAATAGCTCCCAATATCCGTAAAGCAGCTTGCAAAGACCAGCAGAAGCACCATTGCCGCGCCCTGATCTATTGCAAAACGTCCGACGGCGATAGTTCCAGGAACCTCTCTTATACAGAATATAAGCGAAAAAAAGCCTATATATATATATCCCATAACTGTAACTGCCGCATCCACAAACGAGGAAGCCGCCACATCCTTCTTTATGACAAATACGAACATCGTCGCTATAATAAGGAAAGCAATTACGGCAGAAAGCATATCAAGCCTGTTGTGCGGCACAATAAGCGCAGAAAGATACAGAAGGGAAACGCTGAATATGCCGTTTGAAATGGAAGGCTTAAGCCCCTTTACCTCAGCAAGCC
>JAKSUM010000197.1 GCA_024409025.1 bacterium
ATTATTGTCCAGTGCCAGAACGAGAGATCACAGCATTCAAATAAGCTGACCGCAATGAAGATTCTTAAATCGAGGCTTTTCGAGCGCGAGAGAATTGAGAAGGAGAAGCAGCTTAGCGAGCTGAAAGGGGAGCATAAGGAGATTGCATGGGGAAGCCAGATACGCTCCTATGTCTTCCACCCTTATACTCTTGTAAAGGATCATATAACTGATTTTGAGACAGGAAACCTTCCTGCCGTAATGGATGGGGAGATTGACGGATTTATAAAAGCCTTCCTTACAAGGAAGTAAAATAATAAAAAAAGAGAGGCTGAGATATGAAAGCTGTAAAATGTTATCTTTTAATCGGGCTTTTCCTTATATTTGCTCTTGCCCAGTGTGCTTTTGCCCATGAATCAAATGGCACTGTTTTTAAAATGAAATGCTCCTGCTGCGATAAATGCAAATGCGTAAGGACATGCAAATGTGGCGGAAAGTGCGACTGCTGTTACAGATGCAACTGTGCGGACAAGTGCATGTGCTTAGGCGAATGCACCTGCTGCAAAAAATGCAAATGCGAATATGTCTGCAGCTGCAAGGGAAAATGCAACTGCTGTTCAAACTGCTACTGCGCAAAGAGACGCGTATGTGAGAATGAGGCTATGGGAGCAGGCAAGAACGCATACATCCTCGCAGGCAAGGTCGAGAAGGACGGACCTTCATATGTCCTGACAACCGCCAAGGGAAGCAGGATATCCGTAACCGCTTCTTCAAGAACTGAATTCCATCCTTACTGGATAAAGCCTGAAAATCTTCCCAAGGTTCTTGTAAAGTTCTCAATAAAGAGCGACGGCAGCATTCAGGCTGATCAGATTTACGACGCCAAGAGCGCATATATAGGCAAGGCTCCCAGCGGCGGCAAGACGGTCGGAATCCTCGTCAAGAAGGAAGTAAAAGAAAAATAGTATCCATGTCTAAGAAAGATACCGCTCAGGACGGGCCTGTCAAGGTTGTCGCAGAGCTTTCAAAGGATGATATGGCTGCCCTGTATGAGTATATAGTGCTCATGGAGAATGGGGACCCTTCAGGCCGTATGCGTTTCGGGATAATATTCGGCATATCGTTCGCTATAGTCATGATTATTTCTTCAATAGGGCATCCGGAGGACCTTAAGAATTCATTGACATATATCCTTGCCGGAATTGCGCTGATAGCCATTATGGCTGTTTTTCCAGGAATGTACCACAGGATTATGAAGGAATCCAATAAGAAGGATATACTTCAGCAGTCTCCGGAGGAGCTTCAGATTGAAGGACAGAGGGTTTTTGAGATTAAGGGCAATACTCTTTCGATAAGCTCTGACTATGGGGATCTGGAGCTGCATGGCGAAGACATATATGACTTCAGGGCTGACAGTGACAGAATATTCATAAAGGGCAGAAGGGGCAAAGGCTCTCATGTCATTCCCGTAAAATATTTTCCTTCCGAAGAGATGAAGGAAAGGTTCCTTGACGAATTGGCAGCGCTTAAGGCAGATATAAGATAAAAAAAACCGCCTTTTTAAGGCGGCTTTTTTTATGGATTTTTTAGCGCTTCATATTCCTCTGGAGTAACTTCTTCTTCACTCACATTAATCAGCCTGACATTTCTCGGGACGTTGTTCATACTGAACGGCCGTTCAAGCCCCGTCAGCCCTTTAAATATTTCCGGATTGTTTAGATCTATATTATTGTCAATTCCATAAAGATAAGCATTATCCGTATTTATTACAGCCCCGTTTCCAAGAAGAAGGACTCCTCTTGTATAGACTCCTCCGTAAATTTTGACATTCCCTGTTATGGATGTTCCGTTTCCCGATGTCCATATTCCGCATAGATTTGAGTAGCCTTCAGGCATCTGGAGCCTTCCGGCTTTGTCTGTCCTGTCGTTTTTGTTTCCGTTATCGTCCTTACTCAGCTCCTGTTCCATTCTGGCATTGGTTTGGCTTGATTCCCTGTGTGTTATATAGTTCTGATGATAGATTTCGTTTATCTCTCTTTCCAGATCCTCTTTTGGGACGGAGCAGCCGGCACAGAATGGAAATATGACGGCTATAATAAATATTATTATCGTTTCTTTTTTTATCATTTGCTTCCTTTTCATCTGGCGAGGATATGATATGTGTTGAGGTTTGTGCCTCCTCCATGATTCGGAGTGCGAGGGCCTCCTGGCTGCTGCCTGTCGCTGCCTGTCTGATCTGGGCTTGGAGCTGGAGGCTTATTCGGATTCGAATGATTCTCCCCTGTCATCTCATCAGGATTTGACGACGGCTCTGACCCGAGAGGAGTGTTGGGTATTATGTCTGAATCCGGAACCGGATCGACAGGTAGCGGCTCCTCAGCTTCTTTAGCTTCCTCATCTTCAATTATAGCTATTAGGTTGCCAGTGGCAAATTCGTCATAGGCTTTTTCCGGTTTGCGGAATCCGAAGGAACAGAATGTCTGCGGGTAGCCCACATTTGTATTTTCCCGCTCGGCCCCTTTAAATGATTCTGCCGCCGAGCTCTTTATATAGTCTATGTTTGATATGGAGTTTATGTTGGCGCTTCCTGAAAGGTATTTTTCAAATTCACTGTTGTCAGGACAGTCTCCCCATTCGTATGAGGAGTGGGCATTTTTGATAATGAGCCTGTTTGCCGCATGGACTATCAGGGCTCCGGATGAGTTGAATGGCTCGTTGAAGTTTTCATGCGGCGGAGGGAAGCTGTGGGCTCCGTTTGATGCCGAAACGTATATGTTGTTCATGGCAATGACTGTTCCAGTGCCTCTTATTGCTCCGTTAACTATAAGGGAGCCTCCGACTATAAGGACAGGATAGCTGTCCGGATTAGAATCATCAGGATTTTCCCTTGAAAGAATGAGATCTCCGTTACATATTACGGTCCCGCAGAGACTGGTCAGCCAGATGTTTTTTCCTGTTATCATGCCGTTTTCATGTTCGGACGGGTTGAAGCGCCATATATCGCACTCTTTGTCTGATGGGGGTCTGATCTGAGACATTCCGCTTACACTATAGAGATCATTCCATTTGCTCAGCGGAATTCCGCATGCTTTTTTTAGTTTTAAATCAATGTTTTCATTTATTGTGTCTTTGCCTTTTTTTGTTGCGTTTCCGCAGTTGTCCTGAATTTCCTTAAACCTTAAGGCGTCCTCGGCATAGTACATTTTATCTTCAGGAAGATTTAGGTGTTTTATAAGGCTGAAAAGATCTTCCTTCTTGTCTATAAAGCTGGCGTCTTCATATTCGTTAACATACAGGCTGTCTGAGTTTGGTTCCTGAACCGTCTTATAAAAATTTTCGGTATTTGTCAGTATATACTGTTTTACAAGTCCTTTGTCTGACTCCGGTCCTCTGCTTGAACAGGTTCCTGCTATATCTATGCCGCATCTGCCTTCTCCGACGTCGCTGACGCCGACCCATGAGCTTATG
>JAKSUM010000198.1 GCA_024409025.1 bacterium
TCCGATGCGGGAGTTACTGTTTTTTCCGGTACGGAGGTGATATCTGCCGAGGCTGACTGTTTTGGAGCCGTCCATAAGATAATATGCAGAAGGGGAGGCTGTGATATATCCGTAAAGTCTGATTTTTGGATTGATGCCAGCGGATGCGGTGCATTGGTTTCTCTTGCCGGAGGCAGGTTTATTGACGATTCAAGAAGCATGCCCGGAACTCTTATTTTTAATGTTTCAGGCGTTGATTTGAATGCCGTCAGAGACTATATGAAGGCAAACAGACAGGAATTTCATTTTGAGACCGTCTTTGACGGCATTGATGAATGTAGATGTCTTGGATGCTCTGGTTTCTTCAGTCTTTTCAGAAATGCAAGGCTGAAGATTAACAGGGATAGGATTCTTTTTTATCAGACGGTCGCTCCCTCGGAGGTTTCCGTGAATATGACAAGAATTCCATCGTCCATGAAGGAAAATCCTGATGCATACTCCTTTGCATTGGAACAGGTGAAGTCAATATTCCGGTTCCTCCGCAGGGATGTCCCCGGATTTTCCTCTTCCCTTATATCATATATAGCCCCTAAGATTGGATGGAGGGAAAACGGCAGGGCTGAAGGCTTGTATGTTCTGAAGAATTCTGACGTGTCCGAAGGAAGAAGATTTGATGACGAGATAGCCTATGGTGGGTTTCCCGTCGATATACATGATGATTCGGGAAGCGGTCTTGTTTCTTCTGGAATAAAAGGCGACGGATTTTACGGTATTCCTTACAGGACGTTAATATCATCGTCATGCGAGAATGTCCTTATATGCGGCAAATGCATGTCTGCCGAGTTTGAAGCCCACGCTTCCGCAAGGGTACAGGTTACGTCCATGGCAATGGGGCAGGCTGCCGGAACTGCAGCCGCATTATGCGCCAAGAGGGGATATTTGCCGTGTGATTTGCCTTATTACAGGCTTAGGGATGCCCTTGTTTCTTCAGGAGCTTTGATTTTTGAATGAAAAAAGACGGATTAATAATCCGTCTTTTTTTACTGTCTAAAGCAGATGGAGGAATGTTATTATATGGTGAAGCAGCCCCGTAAAGATGAATGTGAACAGCAGGGTTCCGGCAAGGATTGCCGCCGTCCATTTTAATCCCGCCTCTTTTATCATTACTCCTATTGTTGCAATGCAGGGCATATACATCGTGTTAAATACGGTGAATGTATATATCTGTTCATTAGTAAGTATAGAGCTTAAATTTTCTCCGGCTGAAGGATTATGGACCGCAGCCAGCACTACCAGAAACTGGAGGGCGAGCTCTTTTCTGAGCACTGCGAAGAAAAGAACTAATGCTGTAAATGCCGGCAGGCCCAGCCATCCTTCAAACAGAGGGGCAAATGGTTTTTCAAGAAGCCATATTACGTTTGTCTCGTAAAGCCAGCCTATGCCCATGCTTCCTGCTATGACTATCGGCATTGCTATGATCATGAATTCCTTGAATCTGCTCCAGGTCTTTTTCATGACGGTTTTAAATCTGGGCATTCTTAGTGGGAATATCTCCATAACCGTACCCTGATGCTTGCCTGGGGCTATTTTATTGAGAATTATTCCCGCTCCTGCAGATATTATGGCATTAATTACTATGATTGATACCGCCCACATTATGCCGACGTATTTTGATACGGCGCCAAATATTACAGCAGTCCTTGCGCTGCATGCTATTAGGGCTATTAGGGCTATTGATATTATTTTTTCCCTTTTGGTGGTCAGTATTCTTGTTCCCATTACGGCAGGCACGCTGCATCCTATTGCTGCTGAAATGGGTATAAAGGCTTTGGAATGAAGGCCAAGAAAATGCAGTATTTTATCCAGCAGGAATGCGGCCGCATTCAGATAGCCCGAGTCTTCAAGAAATGACAGTATTATGTAGAATATCAGGACATACGGTATTCCTACGCTTATGGCAGCGAGAAGCCCGTCATTGAATCCCCAGTTAAGAATTTTTGCTGCTATTCCTGTTCCTGCCACCATATGGATTATTGATTGCATTGGCGCTTCGCAGCAGGCTTTCCATATATCCTCCAACGCTCCGGAGAGAAATTCGCCACCTTGGAAGAGGAGTATTATTACGGCAGCCGCTACCGCCAGCAGAATCGGAAGCCCTGTCACGGGATTTGTTGACAGGCTCCATAATGTGTCCGAAAATGCCGCTTTTCTTTTTTGCGATGTCTGGGCTTCGGCTGTTATACTTCCTGCTGCCGCATATCTCTGGCTGATTATGTCCTTATCGGGCTTTTCGTCATCGTCAGGGGAGTATCTGTCAAATATCTCTTTTCTTGCCTTTTCGATTTCCGTGCCTTCGATTAGGGGTTCTATATATCCGAGATGTTCAAAAATTGCAGGCGCAAGATTTTCAGGATTTGATGGTATTTTAAATTCTGTTTTTGCTTCCGCTATCCTGACTTTCATCTCTGAAAGCGCGTTTTCAAGCTTTTTGGTGTACTTCCATTTTCTTGATGATACTGCGGACGCGTTACTGTCCGAGAGGATTTTTACAATATCCTCAATTCCTTCGCCTCTTAAGGCTGATGTTTCTATAAAATGAATGCCTGTCAGGCTTTCAAGCTTTTCCGTGTCGGTTTTTAGACCTTTATTCTTTGCTATATCTGAAAAATTCAGGGCGGCTGTGATTGGAAGTCCGAGTTCTGCCAGCTGTAGCAGCAGATACAGGTTTCTGTTTAGATTTGTTGCGTCCGCAACATATATTACATTGTCAAATTTATTTTCAAACAGGCATTTTATTGCGGTCTTCTGCTCGTCGCTTAATGCTCCGAGGGAATATACTCCTGGAAGATCCACTATGCCTATTTTTTTATCTCCGGCATTTAATATGCCGCAATTCAGATCTACCGTTTTGCCTGAATAATTTGCTGTAAATACGTCCTGACCGGTCAGACAGTTGAATATGGATGATTTCCCAGCGTTAGGATTTCCTGCAAGAGCGGCAATCCTGTCTGTTTTTTGTATAAGATATTCTATTGTTTTTATTTCTTCCGCCATTGTGTCGCCCCTATAATCATTCTCTTATTGTCTTTATTTTTTCTGCAGTGACGGGGGATATTGAATAATGGCTCGTTTCATTTACTGAAATAAGATAGGCTCCCCTGAAAGGCGCTATCTGCTTTAATTCTATAATACTTCCCGGCAGTATGCCCAGAGCCATGAGCTCTTTTAGTATGTCCCTTGAATTTTCTCCGAGTTCGACAACTTTTGCCCTGTCTCCCGGATTAAGCTCGGTGAGCGGAAGGAGCTCCTGCTCCTTTATCCGTCCCTCCTTGTCCGGTATGGGATGTCCGTGAGGGCAGTTCTCCGGATATCCGAGAAATTTTTCAAGCGCATCTGCAACTTTATCTGACAGGACATGCTCAAACAGGCACGCCTCTTCATGTACTTCGTCCCAAGGCAGA
>JAKSUM010000199.1 GCA_024409025.1 bacterium
TTGCTTCGAAAAGCTCCGAATTAGGCCCTATCCCGAAGGTTCTTGAAGGGTTGCCGCATATTTCGGTCATTGTCCTTGATACCTCCTGTGCCGCCGTCATGCTTTTCGGAAAGGATGTGGCCGCATAATCCATATATATTATGTCAGGCATATTACGCTTCCGGATTCCTTTATGAGGGTGACTATCTCCATCATGTTTGATACCTTTCCGACTTTCAGCAAAGGCTTGAGCGAGAAGTAATCGAGGCAGGTTCCGCATACGTAAAGCTCAAAGCCCTTTTTTTCAAGCCCCTCAAGATCGCTTAGAAATTCCGAATCCACGACAGCCAGCTTTACTCCGGAATTAAGAAATACAGCCCTGTTTTTTTCAGACATCGCTTCGGGAAGAGTGCGGAGAAACGAGTGCATCAGTATGCGTCCCAGCTCCTTCTCATCCGAGCCTATTACGTCTGATTTGATTACGGCTGTCATTATGCCGTTTTCCGTCTGAAAGGCAGAACATGATGTCGGCTCAGGCTCTCTTACGGCTATTGCCCCGTTTCCTGCGGATACCCTTATTCTTTTTATTCCAGGCTCGTCTGCAGCCGTAAATTCCCTGTTATTTTTCCTTAAAAAGCGGGATACGTTTTCGACGGCAATATTACCTTCAGTGTTGTCTGAAAATATTATGTCAAACGCTCCGCAGTCTCCGGTGTCAAGGTGTTTTTTTACCCTTATAAGCGGCTGCGGGCATATCAGGTTTCTTACATCTATTTCCATTTCGAAAGCATTCCTTTTTATATAATCTTACAATGATATATTTTGTGAATATAATTTTATTTTATGTTTATGCTTTTTCCTGCTGGACCCTGTTTTTAACTGTTTTGAAGGGAATTGCTTTTTTTTATTGAACGATAAGAACAAGGGCGGCAGTCTTCTTCCTTTATAAAGCATGGAAGGGGGCCGTCATATCGGCAGGATTTGTAATCAATTATCACCTATTGGGAGGGGACGGATTTGAAGCTTAAAGATATGACAAGATTGAAGAGAAAGAATTTTCTGCTTCTTATGATGTCCTTTATTATCTTTTTCTTGGGAATGTCTGTATTCGGAATCATAAAGATTATGACGGCAAAGGGTAATTCGGCTGCTATTTCCGCTATGTCGATACAGACTGAGGATGTCAACAGGAGGCTCGAGGCAGTCCTTAAGCCTGCAGCTGATTCCATTGACGTGGTAAAAAAATGGAATGGAAATTCGTTGATTGACATAAATTCCGTAAGGACTCCTTCGGCATTTATAATTCCCATTCTATCCGGATATGAGCAGATAAACGGTTTTCTCCTTTCTGACAGCGACGGCAATTTGTGCTATATTGTAAAAAAAGGCGATCTCTGGACAGAATACAGTGCCCATGAAAATAAAATTCCGGAAGCAAGGGTTGCCATTGTGTCTGAGTATGACGAAAACGGTACTGTCGTGAGAAAATCGGCGATGAAGCTTGCCCAGTCGTTTTTTGACGAGATAAGCAGAGAATACACTCCTGACAGGTTTCTTACTGAAGACGATCAGAAGATGTCATGGAAGGTCGTTCACAGCAACAGGCTTAACGGCATTGATTCGCTTGTTTTTTCAAAGGAATGGGCTAACGGCCCAAGAGTTATGAGGGCGTCAGTGAGCTTTTCCCTTAATGACGCAGTGTCTGAATTCAGCAATATGTCGTTTTCCGATCATTTTCTTGTATTTATGGTTACAAGTCAGAGAGAGGGCATAACGATATTCAGCGGAGAAAAGGTTCCGCATAGAATAGATCCCGAATCAATTTCTAAGGTTCTGAAGGATTGGAATGACAGGGGAAGCACGCTTACATCTCCCGTAAGGATGGCTGATCTCGGAATACTTTACTATATCCAGCCTTTCTCCGGCGATAAGGATATGTATATAGGCATACTTCTTTTTGAACAGCTTATGAAGGACGGCGAGGAGAGCAGGCTTCCTGCATTCAGCGTCATATCACTTTGCGTTGCCGGAGTTGGTCTTATAATGTTCTTCTCATGTCTGATAGTTCACAGAAAAGAGGAATCCGATGCTGATGCCGGCGATGTCCCTTCCACTGAAAAGGGATGGCTTGAGCTTATTGCCAAGGGTGAGAGCGACAGGCTTGAGTTTAAGTCCTCAATGAGATGGGATATGAATAATGACTGCAAGAATGTAAAGCTTGAGGACGTGATAGTAAAGACTGTCGGGGCTTTCGCAAACAGCGAGGGCGGAATTCTTATCATCGGAGTCAGGGATGACGGAGAGCCTCTCGGTCTTGAAAAGGACTATTCAACACTTAAAAAGCCCGATAAGGACGGATTCGAGCTTCATTTGAGAGAGATTCTCGGTACTGCCTACAGCATTGAGGCTGCTGCCAAGAATGTAAAGATTGAGTTTCCTACAGTTTCCGGCAGGGAGATATGCGCTGTGATTGTCTCTCCAGCCTCCGGACCGCTTTTTATGAAGACTGTCGATCCCAAGAGGGGAAAGGTGGAAAAATTCTATATAAGGAGCGGCAACTCTTCGAGAGAGCTTGAGAATCTTTCTGAAATTTCGAAGTATGAATCGTCCCATTTCAGAAAAAAGAAAAAATAGTGTTTTTTTAACATAATTTTTACAATCGTTATTGTTTACCTCGCTCTTCTTTTATGTTATAATCATATGGCATAAAGCAATATCGCAATTTTCAAAACATTTATCGTTTTTTAAATATATTAGGAGGTTATACCCATCATGCTTATCGGTTCTTCAATGAACAGCCTCAGTTCTGTTCAGATGGCTGCTCCTCAGGTTTCGGTTGCCGCTCAGGAACAGGTTCAGGCAAAGTCCGAGCAGATGCCTGCTCTCGCTTCTGACTCTGTCAGCATCGAAATCCCTGTTGAGACAAAAAAATCCTCTTCATCAAAGAGAACAGCTTCAGCCCATAAGGCAGCTGAAACTCATACAGAAGCAAAGACTGCTGAAACAGCAGAAAGAAAAGGCGTTGCAAAGCCGAAGAAGGAAGGACAGTCCTTCAAGACCGCTAAGGCAGGAGACAACTATCTCCTCAATGACGGAATGGATGCAAGCCGTGACATAGTTTCCGTTTCTTCAAAGGAAGGAGCTCCTACAGAGCCTTATACGTTTAAGGTAACAATGAAGGAGCTTAAGGAAGGCGCCCAGTACGGACACCTCGATACATATCTCCTTCTCAACCTCGGTATCGAAGGCGGAAAGCTCAATCTTCCCGATGAGATTCCCGGAAGCACTGCAAATCCTTGGAACCTCGCCCTCTGCGGATATGACGAGAAGAATTTCTCCGTTCTCGATGAGAACGGAAGCGTCGACAAGAGCTTCCTCAAGAACATAAAGTTTGATCCCTCTTCATCAAGCGTTGAATTCCAGCTTGACAAGGAGATCCTCCGCCA